>JAUYJB010000100.1 GCA_030688605.1 Hyphomicrobiales bacterium | reverse complement strand
CGATCGCCCGCAGTCCTTTGTCGCCAAGTATGAAGGCGGGGAGCGCAGGCTGGATGTCGTTGAATTCGTTGAGGTCGCCGAAGCGCTTGAAACAGACCCCTGCGCATTGCTCTCGAACCTTCTTCACGTCGACGAGCCTTTACCCCCACCGATTCAAAGTCGCCGACCAAAGCGTGCCAGAGCATAAGCCGATTCATTGTCCGCCCGAACCTCGCAGGTCGGTCTAGCCGCGCCCGTCCGCCACGCGCTTACGTCATCAACACATAACTTCGGGTGCGCATGAGGGATCGCTATCGTGACCGTCGTCCAGTTCAGCTCCGGTCTATCCGAAAACGGGAGGGTGTGATGCCTGTCAGCCTCCGGAAATTGTCAGTGAAGTGGCTGTGGCTGGCGAAGCCAACGGAAACGGCAATCTCGGCGATCGACCGGTCGGCGCCGAGCAAGAGTTCCTTGCCCCGCCGGATGCGCCGTTCGATCAGGTAGCGATGCGGCGACCTGCCGGTGGAGGCCTTGAAGGCTTCACCGAAATGATGCGTGCTCAAGCCCGCCACCGCTGCCAGATCGCGCAGGCTGACATCTTCGGCGAGACGCGCCTCGATGTAGTCGGCGACGCGCCGCAAGCGCAGTGCGCCGAGTCCCCCAATCAGTGGCGGCGCCCGCCTCAATCCATCGCCATAGGTACGGAAGAGGTGGACGGCGAGCACCGACCCCAGCCCCTCCGCATAGAGCCGGCCGCCGACGCCACGTTCGACCAGTTCGTGGCGCCACGCGGCAGCCATGCCCTCGATCACCGGATCCCGGATGCCGATCACATTTCGCAGCACTGGCTCGATCCCATCGAAGGCATCACTCACCACTTGCTCGATGAAGGTCTGCTCCAGCGCGATGACGAGAACTCGTGGTGAACTCGTCCAGCGCAGGAAGATCGGCCGGTCGGCAGGATTGATATGAAGCTCTCCAGCGGCGATCCGACGCCGTTCCGTCTGCTGGCTTTCCGGTAGACGCCACTCCATCTCGAACGGCATGCCCTCGTGGATGGCGACCGTGAACTGCGTGGCGCCGATCTCCGTTCCCGGGTTTGGCTGCAATGTACAGCGGCTTACGCCGACGCCGTCATGGACCACCCGCTCGGCGTAGGACAGCCGACGGGAAGGAGCTTCGGAGCCGAAGTCGATCAGCTCGATCTGGCTCTTGGGTTGTGAATCCGGCATCCTTCGACGCCTCCATCCAATGATGGCCGAGGCGGGCATTCGAATTTTGAGAGCCGGGATATTGCCCCGATTCCTCTGAGCACAGCCTCGCGCAATGGAGAGAGGAATAGTAGAAGCTTAGGACAAGGATAAGGCGAAGGATTACGAAGAAATGTCGGCCATATTTATATAAAATGGACTCTATTTACTCGATTTCTGTCGTGGTTACGTTCTGGATGCTAAGTATGAAACGGAGGAGTACGTGATGAGTCCGCGCTTCAATCCGTTCATTTGCGCCGCTGCGCTGTCGCTTCTGGCCGCGTGCGATGATCCGCCAAAGGCGGATGACCGCAACTTCGAAAAGACGCTGCAGGGTTATTACGACTCGCACCCCGTCTGTGCCGCCATTCCGCTGACGTTCCCCGTCGACCTGCGCAGCGACGGAGACGCAGCCAGGAAGCGGCAGTTGGAACCGCTGGTGGCGGCCGGTCTGATCGCGGTCACCACGATCCAGAAGAACGAACCCGCAGCGTCGGGACAAGGACAGGCGACCGACTATCTCCGCTGTGCGCCGACAGCCGCCGGGGAGAAGGTCGTACGAAAGGGCGCGGATAGTTTTCTCGGCGGCACGGACATCTGCTTCGCGCGGCGGAAGGTGGTGAAGATCGAGTCCTTCACCGAGCCCGCCGACGCTGCCGGGGTGAAGGTCTCGCGCGTCACCTATGATTACGAGCTGAAGGACGTGGAGCCGTGGGCGAAGGGGGCGGACATCGCGGTTGCTTTCCCTCGGATCGGCGCCTTGCTGGCGAAACCCAGCGGCCGTGCGACCGACGTTCTGGTCCAGACGGATGAAAGCTGGAGGCACGAACGCGACGTCAACTGACGGAGCAATTATCGAGACCCAAATCAAATTCGTGCTACACGGTCATGGGCTGCGGCTATCTCCCAAGCTGCGGCAATATGCCGGCCCCGTTACCTGACGATTGCCCCGATTTCTCGACAATCTCCGGTTGAACACAGAAGCCATTCATCTTCCGCGCACCGATATCAACGGATGTCGCTGGTGACTTCTTCCCGAGCTCCGTGCCGCATCTGAGCGCGAGCCATCCTCTCCGGCGACCGATCGTCGAACCGCTCCGCTCGGCGGCTTGATGCCACGTCCGGCGCGACGCGAGGAGGGGCGCCATGTCCAAGGAGATCTCTCAAGAACCCGGCGAACCGTCGCGCGCCAGTTGGCGCGATCCCACGCACTACAAATCCTTGCTGACTCTCGACCGCGCAGGCTGGGCTTGGAAATGGCTCCGTCGGAATCCCGACTACATTGCCCAAACGACCCAATTTCTTACGCCTACGCGACTCGAACAGCCCGGCACGCGATTGCGCGTCATCACCACATCGGATGCCGAGGAGGCGCGCGACTGGGGCTTGCACTTTCGCGGAGGCGCCAATCCGCTCGGTCACCGATGCCTGCATCTTCTGGCGAGCCGACTGGGATGCCTCGGTGCTGGCCGCCGAGACGCTGCCGGTGCGGCACGGCGATGGCGATGCTTTCGACCTCCACTATTTCGACAGTCTGGCGACCGTACTACGGTGCCCTGACGGCCACGAGCATCTGCTCCTCAGCGATGGCGTACATCACCTCCAGATGGAAGTGACGGCGGGCAGCCTGCTCGATGGCCCCGTTTGCTTCCGCTACGAACTGTCCGGGTTCAAGCATATCGAGGCGAAAACGCTGACGCTGCGCCGCCTGATGCTGCTCCGCCGGCTCGGTCGATTTCCGCGCGGGCTCTATCCCCCGGAACGCCGCGCCCGCCGCTGGGCGATGGCGCTGCAGGCCTATGACGCGGTCCAGGCCGGCGCCACTCATCGCGAAATCGCCGCGGCGCTGTTCGGCGAAAGGGTCGTGAAGGAAGACTGGTCCAGCCGGTCCGACTATTTGCGTCTGCGGGTCCAGCGGCTGGTCAGGACAGCGGACAAGCTGGTGAACGGCGGCTATCGCGATCTCTTGCGATGAGCCGGAACGCAGGAGGGACTGTGGCTTTGGGAGGCGGTGGGAGTGAGAGGACGGCTGGGGGTTCCGTGACGGGTTGAGGAGGCGAGAGAGAGGCTCTCGCCGGCCCGTCGCGGAGATCCGCGATGTCACGTTCAACCGCGCGCGCTCGCTCCGGTCGGGACCGGGCGAGCCTCTATCAGGAAATCACCGACAAGATCATCGCCGAGCTGGAGGCAGGCCGCGTGCCCTGGGTCCAGCCCTGGGGCACGACGGCGGCGAGGGCATCCCTCGCCATGCCGAAGAATGCCACGACCAGCCGCTGCTATTCCGGAATCAATGTGCTGATCCTGTGGGGTGCAGTCGTAGAGCGCGGCTTCTCGGGCCAGCGCTGGCTCACCTTTCGCCAAGCGCTTGGGCTGGGCGGCCATGTCCGCAAGGGCGAGGCCGGCACGACTGTCGTCTATGCCGACCGCTTCGTCCCCGACGAGGAACGCCGGCGGGCCGAACGCGATGGGGACGAGCCGGGGGCCATCCCCTTCCTGAAGCGCTTCACGGTGTTCAACACCGACCAGTGCGAGGGCCTGCCGACGGAGCTCTCGACCGCGCCGCCGCCCGTGGCGGAGGGCATCATCCTGCCGCAGGCCGAGGCCTTGATCGCGGCAACGGGCGCGGACTTCCGCATCGGCGGCGACCGTGCCTTCTACAGCCCTTCGCACGATTTTGTCCAAGTCCCTCGGCCTGAGGCCTATTTCGAGCCGATCAACTGGCACCGCACGGCACTGCACGAGCTTGGCCATTGGAGCGGCCATCCCTCCCGGCTCGGCCGTGACCTGTCGGGCGGGTTCGGTTCCGCGCTCTATGCCAAGGAAGAGCTCTGTGCCGAGATGACCAGCACATTCGTCTGCGCCTCTCTTGGCATCGTGCCGACGGTGCGCCATGCCGACTATATCGGTTCCTGGTTGGAGGTGCTCCGCGAGGATGACCGCGCCATCGTTCGCGCCGCGAGCGCCGCGTCGAAAGCCGCCGACTATCTGCTCGCCTTCCGGTCCCATCCCGACGAGCCCGTCGACATGGCGGCCGACGAAGACGAGCGGGAGGCGGCGTGATGCGGTTCCGTCGCTGGCCGCGCCTGTCGGCCTATGAGGACACGCCCCGCAAACGCGCCGCCCTGGCTCGCGCTCAGCAGACTCAACGCGATAGGTTCCCGCTGCTCGCCCCACTTATTGCGGAACGGCAGCGAGCGCCGACGCCGAGATGGCACGCCGCGCCGCATGGTGGCCAGAAGCGCAGCAGCGCGATCGGGACCGCCGTGCACGCGATTGGCGACGCGCCCGTGCGCGGCTCGCTGGCTATGGGGACAATCTGCGCCCGCTGCTGATCCAGCTCTGGCGCGACAGCCCGTATCCGGCCGATCCCGTCTATCTGCTCGAAATGCTGCACGGCATCGACACGGGACGGATCGACCCGGAACGTCCGCCATGGATTCCCCGACACTCTGATTCCTCAGGCGAACTGGACTCGGCGGCGGCTCCAGAGGGAGAGGCGGGAGGGGGGCTTTGTGACGGGTTTGGAGGTCGAGAGAGAGGCTCCCGGCCGGCCCGCCATGGAGAACCGACATGGCAACCGCCAATCCCAAGATCGTCCTGAGCCGGTCCCAGGATATTCCCTTCAACAAGCTGGTGCTTTCCCAGGCGAACGTCCGCCGGGTGAAGGCCGGCATCTCGGTCGAGGATCTGGCCGAGGACATCGCTCGGCGCACGCTCCTGCAGAGCCTGAGCGTGCGGTCGGTGCGCGACGCGGAGGGCGTCGAGACCGGCATGTACGAGGTGCCGGCCGGCGGCCGGCGCTTCCGGGCGCTGGAACTGCTGGTGAAGCAGAAGCGCATGGCCAAGACCCAGCCAGTACCTTGCGTGGTGCGGACCGATGGCCTCGCTGAAGAGGATAGCCTGGCCGAGAACGTGCAGCGCGTCGCCCTCCATCCGCTCGACCAGTTCCGGGCCTTCCAGACCCTTCGCGACTCCGGCCTGGGCGAGGAGGAGATCGCCGCGCGCTTCTTCGTCAGCCCCAGCGTCGTCAAGCAGCGCCTGAAGCTCGCTTCGGTCTCGCCGAAGCTCCTCGATATCTATGCCGAGGACGAGATGACACTCGAGCAGCTCATGGCCTTCACCGTCACCAATGACCATGACCGCCAGGAGCAGGTGTGGGAGCAGCTCGCCAGCTCCTATAACAAGGAGCCCTACTACATCCGCCGCCAGCTGACCGAAGGCGCCATCCGTGCTTCCGACAAGCGCGCGCAGTTCGTCGGCATCGACGTCTACGAGGCGGCCGGTGGCGCCGTCATGCGCGATCTCTTCCAGCAGGACGATGGTGGCTGGCTGCAGGATCCGGCGCTGCTCGACCGGCTCGTCGTCGAGAAGCTGACCAGCGAGGCCGAGGCGCTCCGCGGCGAGGGCTGGAAGTGGATCGAGGTCGCGGCCGAGTTCCCGTACGGCCATACCTCCGGTTTGCGCCGGCTTGCCGGAGCGACGGCGTCGCTCACCGACGAGGAGCAGGCGAGCTACGACGCGCTGCGCGCCGAGTACGACAAGCTGGAGGAGACCTACGCGGAGGCCGAAGAGCTCCCCGACGAGGTCGACCAGCGCCTCGGCGAGATCGAGGTGGCGCTGGAGGCTTTCGACGATCGTCCGGCGATCTACGATCCCGCCGACATCGCCCGCGCGGGCGCCTTCCTCAGCGTCGATGGCGATGGCGACCTGCGCATCGAGCGCGGCTATGTCCCTACCGAGGACGAAGCGCCGGCCGAGCCCGCCACCGACGGCGACGAGTCCGAGGGTTCCGATCCCGACGGCGTCGTCCAGCGCACGGTGATCACTATCGGTGGCGACGGGTCGTCGGCAGCCGTCGAGGCGGCCGAGGAAGAAGACGGCATCAAGCCGCTGCCCGACCGTCTGGTCACCGAGCTGACCGCTCATCGCACGCTGGCGCTGCGCGACGCGCTGGCGAACGATCCCGACACCGCTCTCGTGGCGGTTCTCCACGCGCTCTGCCTCAACGCTTTCTATCGCTATGCGTCCGAGACCTGCCTGGAGATCACGGCGAAGAGCGCGAGCTTCGGCACGCAGGCGCCAGGGCTCAACGACAGCGCCTCTGCCAAGGCGATCGAGAACCGGCACGCGCAATGGGCCGGACAGTTACCGAAGGACACCGGCGACCTCTGGAACGCGCTGACCGCCTTCGACGGCGACAGCCGGGCATCGCTGTTCGCGCACTGTGCGTCGCTTTCGGTCAACGCGGTCCACGAGCCTTGGAACCGCAACCCAC
Organism: Hyphomicrobiales bacterium; assembly: GCA_030688605.1. Classification (NCBI taxonomy): domain Bacteria; kingdom Pseudomonadati; phylum Pseudomonadota; class Alphaproteobacteria; order Hyphomicrobiales; species Hyphomicrobiales bacterium. The sequence continues at coordinate 54,114 of JAUYJB010000100.1, read as the reverse complement.
GCCGCATCGCCCATGCCGGCCAGATCGCCCGGGCCGTCGGTCTCGACATGGTGGCGGCGGGCTGGACGCCGACCGTTGACAACTATCTCGGCCGGGTCACCAAGGCACGCATCCTCGAAGCCGTGCGCGAGGCCAAGGGCGAAGCCTCGGCCCAGCTCATCGACCACCTCAAGAAGCCGGACATGGCGAAGGAGGCCGAGCGCCTGCTCACCGGATCCGGATGGTTGCCCGAGCCGCTTCGCATGCCTGACGCCGAGGCGGCCATCGACGAACCGGCCACGACCGAAGACCTGCCGGCGTTCCTCGATGACGACGAGGGCGCCTCCGTGGACTCCGATCCGGAAGAGCCGCAGCCGCCCGCCATCGCGGCGGAATGACCTCGACCAGCGGGGCGGCGCTCGTCGCCCCGCACCCTCTCACACCGAGCCCGGCCTCCTGAGCTTGTCTCAGGGGCGCCGGGCTTTCGCATTTCAGGAGACTTTCGATGGACTGGTACACCTCCTGCTCCTACGAGCCCGATCGGAAGCGTCGCTTCCATACCGTCGCCCGGGCGCGGCTTCGTCGCCTCGCCGCGGAACTCGGCTTTCCGCCCGCATCGTTCGATCTGCGCTCGAACCAGGGCGGCATCGCTGTGTCCGGCGAGATCACGCTCCACCATGAGTACGTCTACGTGCAGGTCTGCCAACCGGCGACCCGCGCCGACACCGGCATCCTCATCCGCACCTGCGAAGGCCGGCGCGACTATACCGGCGGCCGTAACCACTTCGCGCCGCTGTCCATGCTCGACGACATCCCGGCACTGGCGGCCAGAGTCCGGACCGTGATGGCGGCCTGCGGCGGCGCGGTCCGTGTCGCCTGAGAGGAAGAGAAGGGCCGGGACGGGGTGAGCCGAGGGGCATGAGAGAGAGCGCCCTCGCGGCTCGTCCCGCTCCCCGCGCTCTCCCGGGAAACCTCAGCCATGAACGTCATGACCGCATCTTCCGCCGCCGCCGCGGCGGCGGGCCAGCCCATTGTCCCTGCATCCGCACTGTTCCACGCCGCCGGGCATCTGCTCCCGGACCTGGAGCGGGGCCGCGTCGTCGATGCGCGTACCCTGCGCGCCGCCATGGGACAGGCCTTCGGCGGCACCGACGCCGAAGGCGCATGGAGCTGGAAGGACGCCTACGAAGCCTGCGAGGCGGCACAGGTCCTGTTCCTGCGCAAGTTCGGCCCGACCATGCGTGCCCGGGCCGAAACTCCGACCGCGCTCCTCGCGATGCTGGTCAAGCTCGCCGCGCTCCTGCCGTCGCAGACGCGCCGCTCGCAGGAAAGCCAAGCGCTTCAGCAGTTCTCCACGCCGATCGCGCTTGGGTATGTCGCCAGCGTCGCAGCCGGCATCACGCCCCGCGACCTGGTGCTGGAACCATCGGCCGGCACGGGACTGCTGGCTATCTTCGCCGAGCAGAGCGGCGCCTCGCTCGCCCTGAATGAACTGGCCGAGACGCGTGCCGGGCTGCTCTCGCATCTGTTCGACGGCACGGCCGTCACCCGCCATGACGCGGCGCATATCCACGATCATCTCGACGTCGGTATCCGGCCGAGCGTCGTGCTGATGAACCCGCCGTTCTCGGTGGCGGCGCATGTGGACGGCAAGGTCGCCGACGCCGCCCTGCGCCATGTCTCGTCGGCGCTGGCGCGCCTCGCCGAAGCCGGCCGCCTGGTCGCCATCACCGGCGCCAATCTCTCCCCCGACAATCCCGCTTGGCGCGACGGATTCGTCCGGCTCCAGGAGCGGGGTCGCGTCGTGTTTTCGGCTGGGATCGACGGCCGCGTCTATGCCCGCCATGGCACCAGCGTCGAGACACGCCTGACGGTGATCGACCGCATCCCTGCCGACGATCCGACGGCGTTCCCCCCGTCGCGGGGCGCAGCGCCTGACGCCGCCACGCTTCTCGACTGGGTCATCCGCCACCTCCCGCCGCGCGCAGCCATGGCGACTTCCCTGGCGATACCGACCGCGACGCCCGCAGGGCGTCCGGCATCGGCACGTTCGGCGCCGCGTGTGGTGCCGCCCCAGCATATCGGACCCGTTTCGGAGGACGCCGTCGAGGTCGCTTACGAACCTTGCGACTGGGCGCCGGCCGGAGACGGGCGCATCAGCGAGGCGCTCTATGAGAGCTATAGCCTCCAGTCGATCCGCATCCCGAACGCCAAGGCGCATCCGACGCGGCTGGTGCAATCGGCGGCCATGGCGTCGGTCGCACCGCCCAAGCCGAGCTACCGCCCCCGTCTGCCGACTGCCGTCATCGCCGACGGCCTGCTTTCGGACGCCCAACTCGAGAGCGTCATCTATGCCGGCGAGGCCCATGCCGGCTTCCTCGCCGGGTCGTGGACCGCCGACGAGACCTTTGACATCGTCGCGGCCGCGCCGGACGATGCCGAGACCGCCGTCCGCTTCCGCCGTGGCTGGATGCTCGGCGACGGCACCGGCGCCGGCAAGGGCCGCCAGGTCGCGGGCGTGCTGCTCGACAACTGGCTGCAAGGCCGCCGCCGTGCGCTCTGGGTGTCGAAGTCGGACAAGCTGATCGAGGACGCCCAGCGCGACTGGTCCGCGCTCGGGCAGGAGCGGCTGCTGATCACGCCGCTCGCCCGCTTCCGCCAGGGCACGCCGATCCGGCTGGAGCAGGGCATTCTCTTCACCACCTATGCGACGCTGCGCTCCGATGCGCGGGAAGAGAAAGCCTCCCGCGTTCAGCAGATCGTCGACTGGCTGGGCCGCGACTTCGATGGCGTGATCGTCTTCGACGAGAGCCACGCCATGCAGAACGCCGCCGGCGGCAGGGGTGAGCGGGGCGATCAGGCGCCCTCACAGCAGGGCCGTGCCGGACTTCGCCTGCAACATGCGCTGCCCAATGCCCGAATCCTCTATGTCTCGGCGACCGGCGCCACCACGGTCCACAATCTCGCTTATGCCCAGCGGCTCGGGCTCTGGGGCGGCGAGGACTTCCCCTTCGCCACACGCGCCGAGTTCGTCCAGGCGATCGAGACCGGCGGCGTCGCGGCGATGGAAGTGCTGGCCCGCGACCTGAAGGCGCTCGGCCTCTACGCCGCCCGCTCACTCTCCTACGAAGGCGTCGAATACGAACTGGTCGAGCATTCGCTCAGCGCGGAGCAGATCCGCATCTACGACGCCTATGCCGGCGCCTTCCAGATCATCCACAACAATCTGACCGCGGCGCTGGAGGCCGCGAACATCACGGGCGAGGGCGGTACGTTGAACGCCCAGGCGAAGTCGGCTGCGCGCTCCGCTTTCGAAAGCTCGAAGCAGCGCTTCTTCAACCACCTCATCACGGCGATGAAGACGCCGACGCTGATCGCCGCCGTCGACCGCGACCTCGAAGCGGGCCACGCCACCGTCATCCAGATCGTCTCGACCGGCGAGGCGCTGATGGAACGGCGTCTCGCGGAGATTCCGACCGAGGAATGGGGCGACGTGCAGGTCGACATCACGCCCCGCGAATATGTCCTCGACTATCTGGCGCATTCCTTCCCGACACAGCTCTACGAGCCTTTCACCGACAGCGAGGGCAATCTCTCCTCCCGCCCGGTGTTCCGCGACGGCCAGCCGGTCCAATGCCGCGACGCGATCGAACGGCGCGACCGCCTGATCGAGAAGCTCGCGGCATTGCCGCCGGTGCAGGGTGCGCTCGACCAGATCGTCCAGCGCTTCGGCACCGACATGGTCGCCGAGGTCACCGGCCGCTCGCGGCGCATCGTCCGGCACGCAGACCGTCTGCGGGTCGAGAGCCGGGCTGGATCGGCGAACCTCGCCGAGACGCAAGCCTTCATGGACGACGAGAAGCGCATCCTCGTGTTCAGCGACGCCGGCGGCACCGGCCGCAGCTATCATGCCGATCTCGGCGCGAGGAACCGCCGCCTGCGCGTCCACTACCTGCTCGAAGCCGGCTGGAAGGCGGACACGGCGATCCAGGGCCTCGGACGCTCCAACCGCACCAACCAGGCGCAGCCGCCGCTGTTCCGGCCGATCGCCACCGACGTGAAGGCGGAGAAGCGCTTCCTCTCGACCATCGCCCGCCGCCTCGACACGCTCGGCGCCATCACCAAGGGCCAGCGCCAGACCGGCGGCCAGGGGCTGTTCCGCGCCGACGACAACCTCGAATCCGTCTATGGCCGCGCCGCGCTGCGCCAGCTCTACATGCTGCTCTATGCCGGCAAGTGCCTGCCCCGGACTGGATCCGGGGTCGAAGGCTGCTCCCTGCAGGCGTTCGAGGACGCCACCGGCCTGCGGCTGACCGACGGCGATGGCAGCCTGCGCGAGGAGCTGCCGCCGATCACCACCTTCCTCAACCGCCTGCTGGCGCTCACCATCGAGCTGCAGAACGTCCTGTTCGGCGTGTTCGAGGAACTGCTGCGCGCCAAGATCGAGGGCGCTGTCACGTCCGGCACCTACGATCTCGGTGTCGAGACGGTCACGGCGGAATCGCTGCGCATCACCGACCGCCGCACGATCTACGTCCATCCGGGCAGCGGTGCCGAGACGCAGGTCTTCACCGTGGCGCGCCGCGACCGCAACCGGCCGCTCAGCCTGGCCGAGGCGCTGGACCGCGCCGGCGATCCCCGGGCGACGCTGCTGGTCAACCGCCAGTCGGGCCGCGCCGCCGTCCAGGTCCCCGCACCCAGCCTGATGCTCGATGACGGCGAGGTAGAGCGGCGCGTCCGTCTCCTGCGGCCGATGGAGCGCGCCGCCATTCCCTTGGCCGCGATGGCGCAGAAACATTGGCGCGAAGCCGACCGCGACGCGTTCGCAGCCGCCTGGAACGCCGAGCTCGCCGATCTGCCCGAATTCACCGACAGCCGGATCCATATCGTCACCGGCCTCCTCCTGCCGATCTGGAAGCGGCTTCCCGACGAAGGCTGCCGCGTCTATCGCCTCCAGACCGACGAGGGCGAGCGCGTGATCGGCCGCCTCGTCTCGCCGGCCTGGGTCGCCCAGGCGGTCGCGACCGACGTCCCGACCATCAGCCCTGCCGATGCCTGGAACGCCGTGCTCGACGGCCGGACCATACTTGAACTCGCCGATAGCCTCCAGCTACGGCGTGCCAAGATCATGGGCGCGTTCCGCGTCGAGCTCTCCGGTTTCACCGACGGGATGGTCGACCGGCTGAAGGCGATGGGGCTCACCTCCGAGATCATCGCCTGGAAGCTCCGACTGTTCGTTCCCACCGGCGCGACCGGCCCGGCGATCCTCGGCGCGCTGATGGAGCGCCATCCGCTCGTGCGCATCGCCGACCGTAGCGCGGCGTGAGGGAGGCGATCATGTCCAGCATCATGTCCAGCCGGGCCGCCGATCTGGCGCGGCGTCTCGCACACGATGCCGAGGCCGTCTGCCGCTACTATCTTCCCAATGGCCGTCGCCACGGCCGCTACTGGCTGGTGGGCGATGTCCGGGACACGCCCGGCCGTAGCCTCTATGTCCGTCTCACGGGACCGGAGTCCGGTCCCGGCGCCGCCGGCAAATGGACCGACGCCGCCACCGGCGAGCACGGCGATCTCCTCGACCTGATCGCCCTCAATCGCGGGATCGACGCCTTCCGCGACGCGCTCGACGAGGCGCGCCGCTTCCTCTGCCTGCCGCGTTCGGAGCCTCCGCATCCAACCCGCGAACCGCCTGCGCCCGGCGGATCGCCCGACGCCGCCCGCCGTCTGTTTCTCGCCGGCCGGCCCGTCGCCGGCACCCAGGCCGAAGCCTATCTGCGCGCGCGCGGCATCACCGCACGCCTCGACTGGCCGTCGCTGCGTTTCCATCCGGCGCTCTGGTACCGGTCGGACCGCGATGCTGCCCGCGAGTCCTGGCCGGGACTGCTCGCTGCCGTGACCGACGCGGACGGCCGGATCACTGGCGTCCATCGCACCTGGCTCGATCGCCAGCGTCCCGAGAAGGCCCCGCTTGCCGATCCGCGCCGCGCGCTTGGCCAACTGCTGGGCAACGGCGTGCGCTTCGGCCGCGCCACCGACGTGCTGGCCGCCGGGGAGGGCATCGAGACCATGCTCGCGCTCAAATCGGTGCTGCCCGATCTGCCGATGATCGCCGCGCTCTCGGCCAACCATCTTGCCGCCCTCGATCTCGCCCCGATGCTCGCCCGGCTCTATGTCGCGCGGGACCGCGATGCGGCCGGCCGGCTGGCGGCGGAACGGCTTCACGCACGTGGACGCGACGCCGGCATCGAGGTCCGCGATCTCGTGCCGGCCAGGAGCGATTTCAACGTCGATCTGCGCCGGCTCGGCCCGGACGTCATGCTGGCCCGGCTGGCGGATCAACTCGCCCCGGCCGATGTCCTGCGGTTCCTGCGCCGTCGCGATGCAGCCTGATCGGAAGGCCGAGCGCGGCATCTCCCGCGGTTCGGCGTCGGGCCGGAAGGGAGCGGGGAGGCGTGCGGCGGGACGCCTGGCCCGGTCAGAGGCGCGCGCCTGCGGCCTTCCCGAGCGGCGATCTGCCAGAGCCGGCCCCGGTCCGGCAATGGCGTCCGGCGACTATTTTCCGCCGCCGGGCGGCAGGCCGCCCGGCTTTGCATCGCGAAGCAAAATAGCCGCCTCCCGCCATCCTCCGCTGGCGCTCCGGCCCCTTGCCGGCAGGCCGGCGGCGGGGTGCAGGCCCGGTTCCGTCCCCGGCGGGCGATCGCCGTGAAGGCCGCGATGGGCGCGGCCAGACCGCAACAGGAGCCCGCCATGACGCACGAATCCTTGCCCTTCCTCTCCCCCGACACCGAGTCCGGCGACGAGCCGCACGCTCTCTCGCCTACCGCGCATCTGCTCGACGAACTGGCGCTCTACGGCCATCGGCCCGGCCGGGACGAGCCCGATCCGCGCCCGCTGCCCGAGGCGGATGCCGTCCGCGCCGAGCTCGGCGCGATCGTCGACGGCTTCGCCGCGATGCTGGCCGACACGCGGCTCGAGGACGATCTCGACGACCTGCTCTGGTCCTTCGTCAACCTGTTCCACCGCAAGATCGGCCGCATGGAGCGCGATCTCGACGCCAACGAGCAGGCGCAGCGCCGCTCGCAGCTCGAGCAGAACGGCTCCGAGGTCCGCTCGGTCGAGCTGGAGCGCCTCATCGATCAGGGCGTCGGGCTGATCGAGCGCCGCAACGCCTTCGAGTTCTGCCGCGACCATGCCGCCGAGCACTACGAGGCCGTCAGCGGCTCGCTGTGGCGGCCCCGCTCGGGCTCGATGGTCAACCATCGCGCGCTCACGTCCGCGATGATCGACAGCCGCGAGTTCATCGCCGCCCAGCGCCGCGCCGAGGCGCAGCTGCTCGTGCCCACGGGCAGCCGCATCGCCTTCACCGGCGGCTCCGACTTCAACGACCACCAGCGCATCTGGGCCGCGCTCGACAAGGTCCACGCCAAGCATCCCGACATGGTGCTGCTGCACGGCGGATCACCCCGCGGCGCCGAGCGCATCGCCGCCTGCTGGGCCGACAACCGCAAGGTCGCGCAGGTCGCCTTCAAGCCCGACTGGAACCGCCATCGCAACGCCGCGCCCTTCAAGCGCAACGACGAGCTGCTCGACGTCCTGCCCATCGGCGTCATCGTCTTCCCCGGCTCCGGCATCTCCGCCAACCTCGCCGACAAGGCCCGCAAGATGGGCATCCCGGTGTGGCGGTTCACCGAGGAGGGCGGCGCGTGAGCGCCGTTCTCTCGATATCTATCGATGCCTGGCGCCAATGTCGGGCTTGCGCCAGAATCGGTCATCCGTCCGGCCACAGAAGATTCGTGGTAGGAAACCTGACAACGAGCGTGCTCGGCGGCAATCGTTATGGTTGCTCTATGTTTCTCGAAAAATCCGGAGGGACCCACAACCCGCTACCTGAAGTGGGACCACCTCAGTGTTGAACGATCCAAACGTCAAGCGGCTTGGCACCCGCGGCCAGCGTCAAAATGGCGTAGATCTAGTTGGCTATCGCGATCGCGACCCGAACCAAATCGTCGGCATTCAGTGCAAACTGAAATCAGGTAGGAGCAGGCTCTCTGCGAGGGAAATCCATGACGAGGTAAAAAAGGCCCTCGGCTACAAGCCTCCGCTGAAAGAGTATTTCATCGTCACAACCTCTAAGGATGACACGAAGCTTACCCAGCTCGCCCAACACCTGACGCAGGACCAGGAGGCCGCAGGACGCCGAATTCATATCGAGGTCTGGGGCTGGGATACACTTCAGGAAAGGATCGATCAGTACGATTCCGCGAAGCAAGCATTCGATCCCGGCTTCAGTCCCAGCATAGCCTCTCAAGACCGCAAGCTGGATGTTATTGCTGCGGTCCAGGAGCGGGCAGCGACAAAGGATCAGATTTCCGATCTTGCCATCCGCATTGGAAGGATCGGAACGGATACGTTGGCGCGGCTTCCCACGCGTATCGCCGACCGTGAAGTAACGGAAAACCTGATGCGCACGCTTCGGAGAAGGGGCTTTGTTGGTACAGACGTCGCTGCTGAACTTGCAGCACTGGCGGAACGGGTGATCGACGGCGACTTGTCCCTAGCTAGTGATGCCATCCGTTCTGAAATGTGCGACCGGGCCGCCCGTACCAAGGCCACGGCTACGACGCTTGCAGTTGCGCGACAGTTTCGCGCGAGTGCGGTGGCGATCGATCCTTCGCGCGACTTGTTCATCGCAGATGCGCTGTTGAAAGAAGCAGAAGGCGACACCGACGGCGCGCTTCGGCTCCTCAAGACTCGCTCCGATGCCGAGGCACTCGCTGCTTTGCTAACGGCGCTCATTCGCCACCGCGGTGCCGACGCAGCGCTGGCCTGGGCACGCGCCGAGGGACTCAAGCCATCTGACTTAAATCCGCCCGGCGCTATGAACTTTGTTCTCCAACAGATCGAGCATGGCGCATTTGACGACGCACTGGTTGATATCGGCCACACGCCCGGCGAGTTTTTCGATGAGTGTCCCGGCCTTCGCCTTCTTCGGGCACAACTCACGCTCGCCTCCATCCTGCCGTCCGACCAGAAGGCCGCCTTGTTTCAAGGTCTGCCGCTAAATCCTCGGAACCTTCAACTCGCAGCCGGTGCGCGGGGCCAAGAGAGAATCAGGGCGGCTGCCGGCGAGGTCAGCCGGTTCTTCAAATTCATCGACCGCACCGAGGCCGCATGAGCGGCAGCCATGGCAATTGGGGCCCTGCCGCTGAAGAGGTTCGGGCCGTCCTTGAACGATGCGCGCGCGTCGGCTTTCGGTGATTCCGGCATCGGTCGTGCCGTCTGCGTCGCAAGCTATCCACCGTAGCTGAAAGGGACAATTCGGTTCACCTGTCAGCGCGTCTTTCTTTGACCCACTGCCCGATGATCGCCATGGCGATCTTTTGCTGCTCCGGAAGATCTGGCCCAAGATCCTTCTTTTCCTCCGGATCGGACCTCAGATCATAAATAGAGATTAGGCCGCTTGCAGCGTCCAGGATATACTTTCGATCGCCCTGCCTAAACCCGACTTTATAGCCTTTCCAACTAGAGAAGAAAAAAACTCTTTCGGACGATCCCGCGAGGAGATTCTTGCCCTCCCAGGAGTCCGGCGGGCTCAGACCGAGTAGGTTGGCGATCGTCGGGGCTATGTCGATCTGCCCTGCCAAGCGACGAATGCGTGCGGCCGGCAGCGTTTTGGGAAAGCTCACGAGCAGGGGTATGCCGATGCTCTCTTCGTAAATGTCGGCACCGTGACCGAAATTCCGATGCTGAGAAAAGGCCTGGCCGTGGTCTCCGACAATGACGAGCGCCGTGTCCTGATCTAGGCCGGACCGATGAAGAAAGCCTATCAACCGCCCGATCAAGCGATCGGTCCGGCGCAGCGCGGCGAGGTAACGGTTCTTGTGCTCCCTCACCCAATCGGGCAGATTCTCCGAACGGGCAAGGTCTGCGGGCGATTCTGCGTAGTAAGGATAGTGCGTTTCCGATGTCCAAATGGTCGCAAAAAAGCGCTTGTCTCTTTCGATCCTGACCCAGTCATAAAGTTCTTCAAACGTGCATTCGTCTTCAATTCCGGTAAGAAATGGTTCATCTCCAAGGGCCACAGGGTTGTTTGCGCAACTTATGGATTTCGCATCTTTTATAGTATCAAAGTTCTGACGCGCGGCCCACTTGTCCACATCGTAATACTTCAGATCGCTTCCGTAGATCAGTGCGGTGTCAAATCCATTCTGCTTAAGGAACGCATGCAGTCCCACTTTGTTGCTTTGTTCCACCAATCTATAGGAGACTGGAGGTTGCGCAGAAGTAAACATGGAATACAGGGCCAAAATACTATTGGGGACATAACTATAGGCCGAATCGAAGGTAACAGAGTTTGTGGAGAGGGCATCGAGGTTCGGGGTGACGCCATAAGGCGCCCCGAGGAACCCGACATATCGTGACGCCACCGATTCCATAACAACGAGGATCAGGTTCTTGGGTGGGGGCCCTTCAACCGCGGCGACCGGGGCCCTTACGAACCCGGCAAGGTCGCCGGATACGAACTCCGAAGCGTCGGCCGTTGCGAGGCTGAGGTACGGCGCCGTCGCGTAAGAGGAGAGCAATTCAACAACCGGACTTCTTGTGAATTGAGTCTCGACACCCCTGCGGTCGACGTAAACGTGTGCAACCGCATAATAGGCGGCGAGAGCAACACCCAGGACTGCTGCCGGTCGGGACCATCCCCTGCGAAGAGGATCCAGCTTGTGCAGGGCGTAGCTGAACAAGAGCGCCGCACCAAACAAGCCGATGAGGGCGGCAGGAAACCCGAATACGACATAGGCGGGGAGGTAATTCAACGCTTCTGAGAAATCGGAATAGTACAGGAGTGGATAAGTCACTGGCCATTCGTAAAGCTTGAGAAATTCAATGTTTCCAAATGACAGGGCGCTGATCAGAAGAACGACCCCAACATGCAAGATAAGCGCCGACAACCGTACTAACGTCGACTTGCCGATGGCCAAGATAAATAAAGTTACCGTTCCCACCAATGCGATGAGAAGAATATCATTCAAAGAATATACGATGCCCTTAGCCACTGCTTTCGGGAAGGACGAAGTTTGCCAGTGCGTCGCCCAGAAGTAGGTTCGACAGCCGACCGAAAACAGCATGCCTGCCATGGTCGCGGCCATCGCGTGGTATCGGCAGTCGCGGAACATCTGGCGCAATCCATAGAAACGGCGGGTCTGCTCATCATGCTAGCCGTTCGACCCTTCCGGAACAATATCGAGCACGCTGCTGAGACGGCGAACGCTGTGGTTCGCCATGCTCCTCAGCCTCGAACCAAGGCACTGCCAGATATTCTCAAAGGGCAGCCCTCTCTCCCGTCCGTTGGCACTTCGGCACCGAGTGGAAGCCGATGTCACGTCACTCCTGGCCCGTGCAGCGCGGCATCCACATCGGTACCGGTGGCTGCGCCCATGCGCTGATAGGCCTTGAGCGCGGCGAGCGGCCCGGTTTCGATGACGCGCCCTTCCTCGATCACCACGCCCTTTTCACAGCAGGCCAGTGTGCTCGCGCGGTGACTGATGACGATGACGGTCATTCCTTTGAGGCGTCCGCGAAGCAAGGACACGATGGCCGTCTCGGATATCGAGTCGACCGAGCTCATGGCTTCGTCAAGGATGAGAATCTCGGGATTTCTCACCAGTGCCCGGGCGATGCCGATTCTTTGCCTTTGTCCTCCGGACAGGCCGAGGCCGCGCGATCCGACCTGGGTCCCATAGCCCTGCGGAAAGGCCTGAATAAATCTATCGGCATCGGCGAACTTTGCAGCCACGACGGCCTCCGCCAGGGTTGCGTCGGCATCACCATAAGCAATGTTCTCGAAAACGGTGCCGTCGATGAGTTCGATGTCCTGACCGGCAAACCCGATCCTGCTGCGCCAGGAAGCCGGATCGATAAGTCTAAGATCGGTCCCGTCGATGGTAATGCGGCCGGACGTCGGATCGAGCAGCCGACACAGAAGATTGACGGCCGTGGTCTTGCCGGCGCCCGAGCGGCCGATCAGCGCGGTGGCCTGGTTTGCGAGCAGCTGAAACGTCACCTCGTGAAGCGCTGGCACGGCGTCTGGCCGGTGTTCATAGAAAAAGCTGACATTCTCGAATGCGATGGGTCCACCCAGATGACGGAACGGAACGTGTCCCGATGGCGGCGGAGACTTGTCGACGGCATCGAGCAGCGATTCGACTTCGGTGATGGAACCCCACATACCTGCCAGATCCAGGCGGGACTGGCTCATCAGGCGGAAATGAGGCTGCATACGGTAGAGAAGGACCAGGAAGGTGACGACCACCGGCACGGCGATCCCGGCCGATTGACCGCCAAACAGGGTGCCGATGAACAGTGCCGCGTACAGCACCTCTATGGCCGGCAGCAGTGGAGCGGACGCCGCATCGACGCGAAACATCGTGCTTCTGACTTGATCGGACGTCTCCTCGAAGCGTCGTTGCTCGAGCTTCTCCAGGCCGAACAGCCGGATCAGGCGTGCGGCCTGCACGACCGTGATCATTCTTGTCGCGAGGCGACGATTGGCTTCCGAAATCGAATGGCTCATGGCTCTGAGGCGCTTGGCCGCCACGGACTGAATCCCCCTGATGAGGATGACACCGAATAGGACTGCGATCGACAGGCGCCATTCGATGACAATGAGGATCAGGCTGAAAACAGCGACCGCCCCCGCCGCCCCGATCATCGAAAACAGCTTTCGAATGGCGTCTGACGCGCGCCACGACTCGGTGCTAATGATGTTCAGGAAGCGCGCCGGATCATTGGCAATGTGAAAGCCGTATCCAACATTCAGAAGCTGCCGCGACAGAGCGCAGCGGATCTCGTGCCCGGCCTTGCCGTCGACCCAAGAAACGATCATCGCGTTCGCGGACAGAACCAGCGCCTTGAGCACGATGGATGCAAGAATGATTGCGGCGATGGCGGCAAGCTGTTCACCCGCCGGCAAGCTCGATGCAAGTTCGGCGACCGCGCTGAGCGGCCCGGGGAGTTCGGACGGTGTTCCCTCGGAGAACAGGATGGCGAGAAACGGTATCAGCAGACTGATACCGAGCCCTTCGAGGCCATTGCCGATGAAGCCGAGTACCGCAACGACCGGTACGCTCCATGCGAAGCGCTTGGCGATCTCTGCAAGCGGAGCGGCAATCCCGAGAAAAGTGTAGAAGCGTTTCATGGCGATGGACGCTACAATCATATTGTAGACTTATGAAGTCTCGGCTTGGCCAAGGCAGCAGTCACGATTCAACCAGCGCAAGCGATGGCAATTGAAACCGCGCCTCCAGTCCGGGAATGATCGCCCATGGCGGTCCTAGCCCCGGCGACCGTGGCAGTCGTAATTACCACCTACAATCATGCGCGCTTCCTGGGCGACGCGATCGACAGCGTTCTGGCCCAGACTCGCCGTGCCGACGAGCTGGTCGTCGTCGACGATGGTTCATCGGACGATCCGCAACGCGTGACCGGCATCTATGGTGAAGTCCGCTTGATCCATCAGGTCAACCAAGGATTGGCTGCGGCCCGCAATACCGGCCTTTCGGCCGTGAAATCGGAAGCGGTCGTTTTCCTCGATGCCGACGACCGTTTGCTGCCCGGCGCGATCGCCGCCGGTTTACGGTGCTTTGCCGAGGCGCCGCGAAGCGGATTTGTCTATGGCGGACATCGGCGCATTTCCGCCGGGGGCCGCTTGATCAGCGATCATCACTATCAGGCAATCGGTTCAGATCCCTATGAAACGTTCCTTCGGGGAAACGCGGTCGGCATGCATGCCAGCGTCATGTACCGCCGGGACTGCCTGGTGGCGGCGGGCGGTTTCGATCCGTCTCTGCCGCGCTGCGAGGACTATGATGTGTATCTGCGAATGGCACAGCGCTACCCAATCACTTCTTATTCCGAGCCCGTCGCCGAATATCGCAGACATGAGGACAATGTTTCTCGCCGCCACAGGCAGATGCTGCACTGGGTTTTGAGCGTGCAAGGGAGGCAAAGGAGCCAGGCATCGTCAAACCCGAAAACGGCCAGGGCGTGGCGCCACGGCAGAGCCGTCTGGCGAGACTATTATTGCGGCGAAATGCTGACCACCGCCAAGACCGCTTGGCGGCAGACGGGGACCATCCGCAAGACGTTGCCTGCTTTGGTCGATGCCTTCGCCGCCGATCCGGGTCGGGTGATGAGAGGAGCATTTCGGATCGCAAAACGGAGGCTCACCAAGCCTTCGATCGCGAACCCGACGCCAAGGCGCGGCTCCGTTCGCTTCGGCGATCTCGACCGACTTCAACCCATCAGCCATGATTTTGGTTTCGCGCGCGGAACGCCCATCGACCGGTACTTCATCGAAGACTTCCTCGCGCGCCATCAAAGCGACATCCGGGGGCGGGTGCTGGAGATCGGGGACGATGGCTACACGCGCCGTTTCGGCGGAAATCGGGTCGAGCAATCCGACATACTGCACGTCAATGAGGGTCATCCCAATGCCACCATCACCGGAGATCTTGCCTCTCCCGGCGTTCTCCCGGCCGACGGTTTCGATTGCCTCATCGTCACTCAGACCCTTCATCTGATTTACGATATGAGTTCCGCCGTCCGGCAGATGTATCGTGCCCTCAAGCCTGGCGGGGTCGCGCTGGTCACGATGCCGGGGATCACACCGATCGACCGGGGCGAGTGGAAAGAAAGCTGGTACTGGTCGCTGACCGCCCGTTCGGCGCGGCGCCTGTTTTGCCAAGCGTTCGCCGACGAAGCGGTTTCCGTTCAAAGCTACGGCAATGTGTTCGCGGCAACAGCGTTTCTGCATGGCATCGCTTTGGAAGAAGTGGACCGAAAGAAGCTCGATTATTGCGATGATGCCTATCCCGTGATCGTCGCTGTGCGGGCCCGACGACGTCCTGATATAGAGGGTAGAGACGCAGAATGAGCAACGGATTCTCGTCGAAGAGAGCATCCGATCCTACAGTGCGCCCGGCACGTCATCGGGTTTCGGTCGTCATCACGTTTTTCAACTCTGAGCGCTTCCTTGCCGAAGCCATCGACAGCGTGCTTGCCCAAGATTTCCGCGATTTTGAGCTTATCCTGGTCGACGATGGATCCACTGACCGGAGCAGCGAGATCGCCTGCGGCTGCGTCCGGCGCGGCGGTGGCAAGGTGCTTTACCTCGAGCACGACGGGCATACCAATCGCGGCATAAGCGCGTCGCGGAATCTGGGCGTCGGGGCGGCGAGCGGAGAGTATATTGCGTTCATCGACGCGGACGATGTTTGGCTACCGAGAAAGCTCTCCGAGCAGGTTGTATTGATGGACGAGCACCCGGAACTCGGAATCGTAGCGGGGACGGCTCGTTACTGGTATTCCTGGGCCAATGGCGAGGACGTCCTGATTCCGACGGGCCATGTTCAGGACAGAACCATCTTTCCACCAGAGGCACTCTTACTCGTTTACCCTCTTGGGAATGCCGCTGCACCCTGTAATGATTTTCTCATCCGTTCCGAACTCTTGCATCGGCTTGGCGGCTTCGAGGAGCAGTTCACTGGAATGTATGAGGACCAGGCCCTATTGGTTAAGCTCTACCTCAGCGCTCCAGTATATTTCTCGACGCGGGTTTGGCTCAACTATCGCCAGCATCCGGACTCGTGCGTTACCTCGGCCACGCGTGAAGGTATCTATCATGACGTTCGTCTTTATTTTCTGACCTGGTTCGAGCAATACCTTGCCGCATCGAAAGAGGCTTCCGATCCAAGGATCGTCGCCGCCCTCAACCGCGCGCTCAGACCCTATCGGCATCCACGATTGCATACCCTTCTGTCGATCCCGCGCCGAATGAGAGGGGCCCTCGGAAAGCTCAAGCGGCGTGTGCGTTGCTGGGCGCGGTCCAAATCGCGAGCAGGCGATCTTGAAGAGATTTCTTAAGACAATGGGCCTGCCGATGCGGCCGAGGCCCCGTCCCCTGATCCTGATGTACCACAGGATCGCCTCCGCCAAACGCGATCCCTGGGGGCTCGCCGTATCACCGGACCGATTTGCGACGCAGATCGCTGTCCTGAAGGAACGGCGCCAAGTCCTGCCGCTTCGCACCTTCGTGCAATTGCATCTCGATGATCGCTTGCCGGCAGACGCGACGGCGATCACCTTCGACGACGGCTACGCCTGTAACGCGCGCGTCGCCAGCCCGCTCCTGCAGGACCGCAATCTGCCCGCCACGTTCTTCATAGCCACCGGAGCGATCGATAACCCTCGCGAGTTCTGGTGGGACGAATTGGAGCGATTGGTCTTCGAAACACCGGCGAGCGAGCTCGTTGCAACCATCGGCGGTGAAGAAATACCGATGGACCTGGGCGAGCCAGCGCCATCGGAAACAGACTTCAATGCCCTGGCCGAACCCCGCACGCCGCGCCAAGCCACCTATCTGCGTCTGTGGCAGGCGCTCAGGACCTGCAGCGCCGAACAACAGGCTGCCAGCCTCGGCCGCCTGTGGCGCCAGTCGCTTGGGGAGATCCCACCCGCTCGCTCGAGCCATCGTTGCATGACCGGCGACGAACTTCGGGCCTTGGCCCGCAGTGAGCTCGCCGAAATCGGGGCACACACCGTTACCCATCCTCTGTTGAGCCAACTGGAGCCAGATCGCCGGAGGACCGAGCTCTCCGCGAGCAAGGCAGCCTGCGAATCCTTCGCCGAGCGACCGGTGCGCTCGTTTGCTTACCCTTATGGCGATCTCGATGAAAGCACCGTCGAACTGGTTCGCGAGGCGGGCTTCGCCGTCGCCTGCACGACGCAGCAGAGACCGGTGACCCGCGCCATGCACGCGCTCAAGCTGCCACGCCTGCAAGTTCAGAACTGGGACGCCGATCGCTTCCAACGAATGCTGTAGAGGGCTGCCATCTGCAAGGACTGGGGCTGAGCGAGGATGTTGTCAGAGCCGCGGCGACTTGCGGGTGCTTGATCTCTGCTGCCGCCCCCCGGTCAGGTCTCCAGGACACTGCCTTCCTTGATATTCATGTGGCTGTTCAGGCTTGCCGAGAACCGAACTGGACCGTGCGCTTTGGGGTCCAGCCGAGCCCTTAGCCGACGTGCCGCAGATCTTGCCGCGATATACGGCAATCGCAAAAATATCCTTAGCGTATACAACGGGTTCATCGTCAGGAGCTGGCGCAGCAGAACCGCGCCGGATCGATAATCCAGGTGTCGGATCGCTATCAAGAAAAGGTACCGGGCATAATTCAAGCGGCCGCTTCGGATCAGCCGCCTGAATTCGGGATGGGCGCTTTGAGCATATTCGGCAACCAGGTTATAGGACCGCTGCATTTGCAACAGGTCCATCGACATGGCGCCGGCACGCTGCCGGTATCCCGTCAAATACTCCCTGACAAGCCCATATTCGTACCGTTCGGCGATTTGCACGTAGAGCTTGAAATCCTCGCAGCCTTGAGCGCCTTGCTGCCGCAGCGAGGCGTCATAGCCACCGGCCTCGATCATCGCTTGCTTTCGCATCAGGGCCGAACTGGCGCTTCCAAGGATGTTCTCGAAAAGCATCCCTTGCAGGACATCCCCCTCCGCATCCTGTCTTCTCCCCGTCGAAATCACGATTCCCTGCTCGTCGATGGATGCCTGCCACGTGTATACGAGGCCGCATCGCGGACCGCGGGATAACATGACGTCGAGTTGTTTCTCGACTTTTGTGGGCAGCCAGAGATCATCGGCGTCAATCGGAGCGATGAAGTCGGCCTTGGCCTGCGCGAAGGCACGATTTCTCGCAGAGGCGACGCCTTCATTCGCCTGCTGAATCAGGCGAACGCGCGTGTCGACCCTCGCATGCGCCTGCACCTTTGATGCGGTGTCGTCTGTCGAGCCGTCGTCGACCACCAGGATTTCGAGATTGCGATGGGTCTGCTCGCGAACGCTTCGCAAGGTCTCGTCGATGGTCCGGCCGGCATTGAATGCCGGTACAATGACGGTGACCAGCGGCGGGCCCGTCATGGTCTTCCTGCTCGCCGTTATGGCCAGGTCCGCGAGGTGGTCGTTCACGATGGTACGGTCCCCGTCTCGGCTGCCTCCCCCTCATCTTGTCCGAGCATGAACGCCTTGACCAGCCGACCGACGCCGTCTTCGACGGATGTCTCGGCGGACCAGCCCAGAACCTCCTTGGCCCGTTGGGGATCGCCCCAGAAGCGTTCAACGTCGTAGCTGCGTGGCGGATGGTGTTCGATACGCGTGCCCGGACCGCCGGCCGATTGCGCCATGTCGGCCAGCTCAAGCAGGTTTGTTCCGCGGCCGGTGACAAAGTGAATCGGAGGCAGCTCTCCTCCGGCCGACAATGCTTGGCAGAACGAGGCGATCCCTCTGGCAACGTCATCGAGCCACGTGAAATCGAAGACGTTTTCACCCCCTTCGATATGCATCACGCCACCCATTGCCGCGGCTCGGGCGAATGCCGGTACAACGCGATTGGGATGGTCGTGGGTCGAACCGAAGACGTTGGACAAACGCATGATCCCTGTGACCAGTCCCACGGCCCGCGCTTCCATCGTCATGGTCTCGGCCGCGACTTTCGATCGACCATAGACATTGATGGGCCACAGGGGCGCATCCTCGCTAACCGGCAAATGTCCGTGCTGCCCGTAGACCTCGCGGCTGCTCGCATAGAGAAACCAGGGGCGGCGGCCCGGCACTTCACCGGCTGCCCGTAGGACGTTCTTCGTCCCGTCGACGTTGGTGGCCCAGCCGTCGACTGGATCTTGCTCGCACCAGATGACGCGGGAGACGGCGGCCAGGTGCACGATACCGTCAAAGCCACGGACGCGTGCGCGCAGCGAATCGAGGTCGCGAATGTCGCCGAAATCTCCCTCCGACGGACTGCCCCGAAGATCGAAGGCTTCGCTGGTCGCCCCGATCGCCTCTAGCGCCGCGCGCAGTCCCGACCCGATCAGTCCAAGGCCGCCCGTAATCAACACCCTCATTACGCGGTACGCCTCCGCTCCACAGGTGGCCATTTCGAATAGTTCGGAAAGCGCAACGCGCTGGCTACCGTCTATTAATTAAACTCATTTGAGAGTCTACATGAGAATCACCGCCCGGTCAGGATATGAAGGCAGACCGCTAATCTACCCCGTCGAAGATGCCGAAATCGGTGTCCTGAAAGGATCCGGTTCGTTGTCGACACGTTACGCTTTTTTTGCACGCCGGGGCGTTGCGCCCGCGAGCACCTCCTGGCCCCGTTGTCGTAACGTCTGGGGATTGAATTGCCTCATCATGTCGGCGTGCGCGGTCTTTCCCAGACGCCGACGCAGGGCTTCATCTTCGGCCAATTTGTGAAGCGCCCTGGCCAGCGCCTCGCCATCGACCCCGGCCAGTTTGAGCATGTTGGTGCCCTCCCTGCCGTAATCGCGGATTCCACCGACATCGGTGGCGATCACCGGTAGGCCGATTGCCATCGCCTCGGCAACGACGATGCAGAAGCCCTCCGTATCGCTGAGATTGACGAAGATATCAGCGTTGATGGTCGCGCCCTCGGCGTACCATCGCGCCGCATAGCCGTGCAGGCGCACAGCACTCCCGAGTTCAAGCCGTTCAATCTGCTTCTCCAGGCGCGCCCGCTCGGTGCCTTCGCCGAAGATGTCAAGCGAGACGTCGAGCGTATCCCTGAGCCGTGCCAGGGTCTCGATTATCAGCGCAAAGTTCTTGCGCCTCACGAGCCGTCCGGCGGCGACGAGACGCAACGGCCGATGCGATGCGTAATCGGTCTTTGGCGTCGCCTGCGGATCGACATGGAACAAGGGCACGACATGTTCCGCCCGCGAGGCGGGAAAAGTAGCCCCGCGTGTCCAAGAGCGTCTGGCTGCAGTCGGCTCACACCTCGTCGACCCGGACAGAAAGCAGCCGCAAAACGGGCCGGTACAACCCCCCGGCCCTGCGTGCGTGAAATTGGGAGTTGTGCTCAAACGACGCGCAGCGCAGGCCAGGAAAGAACATGAGGACGAATCGGCCGATGACATTTGCCTGCTTGAGGGACAGGACCACCAGGTCGGGAGGATCGGCCCGAAGGATCTTGAAAAGCGCGGCGGCGCCCGCCAACAAGGCGCGCAGCGACAGCTCTTGGTTGTCGCTCACGAGGGTCAAGCGGTTCGGCGGTAGACTGGCCGCGATTTCGTCGGCGAGAACCCCGTGCCCGCGGCAAAAGCCGAATACGGTCAGTTCGTGCTCACCGAAAAAACCGCCGCGGATCAAGGTGAGCAGACCGTGCTCCGCTCCGCCTGGATCGAAGCCGTTAATCACGTAAAGGATGCGCACCGTTCCTCCGACCGAATCTCACCGTCCACACAAGATCTAGAGCGGACGAGCAGTCAGGCCAACCGGCCTTGTTCGGTCCACCGATGGACAATGTAACCGAACGGAAATGCTGATAGCCTGCATTGTGAACCTGCTTGAGCAACATGGGCAGAGCCATTACGGCTAGCACGTGGCGGAAGGCCCGGTCCGTTCGAATTCGAATTGGGCGGGCAAACGCATTGTCAATGGATGACCGCGATAAAGGCTTGTTCGGTCGATGTCACTATCTCTGTTTCCATTGTTGAATATCGCCAAGAATACCATACGGCGAAAAAATCTGGTTACCGTATTCAATAAGTCGATTTCGCACCTGACGGAACGCCAGACCGCTGCGCAGAAGCAAGAGATTTTGGACTGGTACGATAGAGAAAGCATTTCACTTGAGGACCTTGCTACCGGTCTTAGCCAGGCTCTCTGGTCGGAAGCGAAAGGTTTTGGCGACACGCTGGCGGCGAACGCTTCGGGTGCATTGCGCCGCGCTCACACCTCATTCGGAGGCGGAGGCGTTCATCGCCTGCTCTTTTTCCTGACCCGGTTGCGTCACCCCATGACCGTCGTCGAGACCGGCGTTGCAGCGGGTTGGTCGAGCGCCGCATTTCTCGAAGCGCTGGAAAGGAATGGCGATGGGGGCCGGCTGTTTTCAAGCGATTTTCCCTATCTTCGCCAAAAGAATCCGACGGCCGATATCGGCCTGCTGGTGCCAAAGCCGCTTCGTGCCAATTGGCGGTTAGAGTCCGTTTGAGAATTCACTCCAAAGATCATTTTGCGCCGTCGTTACAAAAAACGCCATCTTGTCGCCTCGCTCGCGATGGCGGAAATCCGCCACTTTCGGCGCTTCACCATTTCGCGCCCAGGCACAAGTTATCGGCTCGATGGCATTTCTCAAACGGGCACTGAGCCCGCTCTGAAGATGAGGCCGCTTCATAGCAGCAACGCCAGCCCTCGTCGGTTTCCGCACAGATCTGCTATCGGCTCCGATCCGACGTGCGATTTGCCTTGAGTTCTGTTTGCTCAAGTCGAGCGTTCCAATAACGTCACAGCCCTTGCGCGTTATTCCGGATTGCCGCAAAAACGAGTCGATTATTCTTTGGTTCTGATCTCTGGTCCAGTTATAAGAGTGTATGGCAAGTACTCAGTTTTCAAGAATGTTTCAAAAGAACTTCAGAAGTGCGCCTGAGCAGTGCAGACGGGCCGAACCCGAGTGCCGGGAGGCCCTGCCGCGGCGGATGCCGCGCCATGTCGCCGTCATCATGGACGGAAACGGACGCTGGGCGCTCGGGCGGGGCCTGAGCCGCACCCAGGGCCATCGCCGCGGGGTCGAGGCGGTGCGCCGGATCGTCCGCGCCGCCAACGGGCTCGGCATCGAATATCTGTCGCTTTACGCCTTCTCCAGCGAGAATTGGTCGCGGTCGGCCGACGAGGTGCGCGAGCTGATGGGTCTGATCAAGCGCTTCATCCGCCAGGACCTGGCCGAGCTGCACGAGGCCGGCGTCAAGCTCAGGGTGATCGGCGCCCGCGACAATCTCAGCGACGATCTGGGCAAGCTGATCGACGATTCGGAGGCGTTGACCAGGGACAATCGCGGCATGACCCTGGTCGTCGCCTTCAATTACGGCTCCAAGGACGAGATTGCGCGGGCCATGCGCCGGGTCGCCGAGAAAGTGGTCAGCGGCGCGGTGCGGCCCGAGGAGATCACGCCCGGCCTGCTCGATGCCCATCTCGACACCGCCGGCATCCCGGAGCCGGACCTTCTTGTGCGCACCAGCGGCGAGCAGCGCCTTTCCAACTTCATGCTCTGGCAATGCGCCTATACGGAGCTGATCTTCGTCGACGCCCTGTGGCCGGACTTCGACGGCGAGACGCTGCAGCAGGCGATCGATGAATATCATCGGCGCGAGCGCCGCTTCGGCGGCACGAGCGCTCGTACCCGGGGACAATAGAGCATGAAGGTTGCCGTTATCGGATCCGGCTATGTGGGTCTCGTGTCCGGCGCTTGCTTCGCCGACTTCGGCCATGACGTTGTCTGCGTCGACAAGGAGGCGGGCCGGATCGAACGGCTCAACCGGGGCGAGATGCCGATCTACGAGCCGGGCCTCGACGTGCTCGTCAACGGCAACCGGTTCGCCGGCCGACTGGCCTTTACGACGGCGCTCGCCGAGGCGGTGAAGGGGGTCGACGCGGTGTTTATCGCCGTCGGAACGCCGGCTCGCCGCGGCGACGGCCACGCCGACCTGTCCTACGTCTATGCCGCGGCAGACGAGATCGCCACGACGGCGGATCCGGGAACCGTCATCGTCACCAAATCGACGGTGCCGGTCGGCACCGCCGACGAGGTCGAGGCCATCGTGCACAAGGTGCGCCCGAACGTCGATTTTTCCGTCGCTTCCAACCCGGAGTTCCTGCGCGAGGGGGCGGCGATCGACGATTTCAAGCGGCCGGACCGGGTGGTGGTCGGGGCCGAGGACGAGCATGCGCGCGAGGCGATGCGGGCGCTCTACCGGCCGCTCTACCTCAACGAGACGCCGATCCTGTTCACCGACCGCCGCACGGCGGAACTGATCAAATACGCGGCCAACGCCTTTCTTGCCACCAAGATCACCTTCATCAACGAGATGGCGGATCTATGCGACAAGACCGGCGCCAATGTGCAGGATGTGGCCCGCGGGCTCGGGTTCGACCGGCGCATCGGCGCGAAATTCCTGCATCCGGGACCCGGTTTCGGCGGCTCCTGCTTTCCCAAGGACACGCTGGCGCTGGTCAAGACGGCCCAATTGTTCGACGCACCGACGCGCATCGTCGAGGCGGTGGTCGAGATCAACAACAACCGCAAGCGCGCCATGGTCGAGCGGATCGAGGCGGCCTGCGGCGGATCGGTCAGGGGCAAGACCGTCGCGGTTCTAGGCCTGACCTTCAAGCCGGAGACCGACGATATGCGCGAGGCGCCCTCGCTCGATATCGTCGCCGGACTGGTGGAGCGCGGCGCTCATGTGCGCGCCCACGACCCCAAGGGCATGGAAGAGGCGAGGAAGGTGTTACCCGCCGCCGTCACCTATTGCGAGGGTCCTTACGAAGCGGCCGCCGGCGCCGACGCGCTCGCCATCCTGACGGAATGGAATGCCTACCGCGCCCTCGACCTCGGGCAGCTCAAGGAAGCTCTCGCCGCGCCCCTTATCGTCGATCTCAGGAACATCTACCGGCCGGAGGAGATGGCCGAGGCGGGCTTCACCTATGTCAGCCTCGGGCGGCCGACGGCATCCACTGGTTGCTGCTCGGATTGATTGTTATCGCGCTGAAGATTGGACTCAGGCCAATTCTCGCACTTTGCTGCCGAGCACCTCCCGGCCGCGTCTCCGTAACCCATCGGTACCATATTCCGCCATCATGTCGGCCCGCGCGGCTTTTCCCAGGCGGCGACGCAATTTCTCGTCTTGGGCAAGCCTTTGAACGGCCGTGGCAAGCGCCTTGCCATCAGGCGCTGGCAGCTTGATCATGTTGACCCCGTCCCTACCGTAATCGCGGATGCCGCCGACATCGGTGGCGATCACGGGTAGCCCGATGGCCATCGCCTCGGCGACCACGATGCAAAAGCCTTCCGTATCGCTGAGATTGACGAAGATGTCGCCACCGACGGCTATCTCCTGAGCATACCATCGGGCCCTATAGCCGTGCAAGCGCACGGCATTCTTTAGATCGAGCCGGTCAATCCGTCCCTCAAGCTGAACCCGTACGTCGCCATCGCCGAAGACGTCAAGTCTGACCTCGAGAGAATCTCGGAGTTGCGCGATGGTCTCGATCATGAGGCTGAAATTCTTTCGGGGAACCAAACGCCCTGCGGCGACGAGACGCAAGGGCCGGTGCGCCGCATAGTCCGTCTTCGCCGGACAGTCCGGCTCGACGGCGAACAGCGGCACGACATGCTCGCGCCGCCGCCGACGCGAGAAATAGCGGCGCGTGTCGATAAGCGTCTGGTTGCCGTCCGCCCAAACCTCGTCGACCCGGAAGGACAGCAGCCGCAGCAGATACCGATAGAGCGCCTCCGCCCGCCGCGCGCGATATCGCGAGATGTGCTCGAAGGAGACGCAGCGCACGCCGGGAAAGAAGACGAGCACGAAACGGCCGACGACATTCGCCTGCTTGAGGGAGAGCACCACCAGATCGGGCCGGTCTTTGCGCAACGCCTTGATGAGGGCAAGCGCGCCCTTGAACACCGCCCCGAGGGAAAGTTCTTCCTGCTCGCTCGCCAGATGCAGTTTTCCGGGCGGGAGACTGGCCGCGACGTCTTCGGCGAGCCTGCCACGACCGTGACAGAAGCCGAGCACGGCTAGCTCGTGGCCGTCGAAGAAGCCGCCCTCGATCAGGGTCAGAAGGCCATGCTCCGCCCCGCCCGGATCGAAGCCGTTTATGACGTAGAGGATGCGCATGGCGCCGTATCCGGGAACGGTGGGTGGCCGACTGCTTTGTGGTCCGCATGACCCGCTACGTCGTTGGCCGGTCCGGCGCTCATTCGGCACGAGTGCGGCATCAGCGCTGCGCCCCGAGATAGGCTGCGGCGATCGAGTGGGCCTCGACTGTGCCGGCGCTCTTGCGGCCGAGGAAATAGACGCCGTTGGCGCCGTCGATCTTGTGGGGCGCCGGGATGAACCGGTCGAGCAGCGGGAACAGGGCGACCGGAAGACTCAATAGATCGCCCGCGGTCTTGCTGCGCGTGAGCCCGCGCAGGAAATATCGGCGCGCCCAATAAAGCGATAGGCCCGGCCGGTCGGCCGCGCCAGGCTGACGCAGCAACGGCTGAATTTCCAACAGATCAGCGAGCATCAATGTCCACCGTCATCGGAAAAACAACCTGCGCGCTACGTGCACCGTGTGATAGTACCGCTTCGCCCGTCGCCTGAGCGATTGCCCTGGAAAGATGGACAACAGAAGATAGATATAGGTACGCCAGAAGAGCGGATCGCATCGCAGCGCTTTAGCCAGGTACCGAAGCCCCTTTGCCCGCTCGCCCTGGACGATGCAATCGTTGCCCGTTCGCGCATAGCGCCGCGCTCTTCGTTTGTCGGCAATCGGCGCGAGCTGGGGATTGCGCTTGGCAAAGCGTCGCGTCGTCTCCTCGCCGACCGGCAGCAACGCCTCGAGCCGGCTCGTCAAATTCGCGCCATGCCGGCGCTTGTAGGTGAGGCCGCCCGGCACATGCTGGAAGCGCCATCGCTCAGCAATGCGCAGAAACATCTCCGTGTCCTCGCCAAGCCGCAGATTGACATCGAACAACCCGACATCCTCGAAAACCGCTCTCCGGATGATCGCGCTCGACGGGAGTATGGGAGCATCGTGAACGAAATATTCGGCAAGCGTTCGTTCACTGTCGGCGTGATAGGCGCGGACGGTTATGAGTTGTGCATCGGAAGCATCGTCTTTGGTAAAATCCATGAAATCGGAATAGACGAGCCCCACTCTGGCGCCGGCCGCGAAGGCCGGCATCTGCCGCTCCAACTTTTCGGGCACCCAATAGTCGTCGCCATCAAGTAAAGCGATGAACTCACCGCTAGCTCTGGCGATGCCGAAATTGCGGGCGGCAGGAAGCCCGGAATTGGCGATATGGAGTACTTTTAGCTGCGGCTCCGCCGTGGCCATCGCATCGAGGATCCCGGCGCTCCCATCCGTCGAACCATCGTCGACAATGATAATCTCCGCGATCTTGTCGAAAGCGGTCTGACCGAGCACACTGCGGACCGCCTGCGCGATATATCGCCCCTCATTGTGGCAGGTCATGACGACTGAGACGCTCATATCTTGTTCTCGTCGGCCATCCGGTTGATCACCGCGCAGATGCCGATCGTCCAAGCGCCGAACGCAGATGACCGTAAATAGGCGTCGTCGCCGTGACCGCGCGCTGCATCCGGTTGCGCAGAGCGAACACGCAGAACTCGGGCGAAAGCGAAATAATGACCAAAGCCACGAGCGAATGGGTTCCTGCGGCTTCCAGGGAAAGGTAGAAGAAGGTTGGAACGAAAAGAATGACCGGCAGCAGGACGGCTTGCTCCCGGCTGATGATCCACGCACGGGCTGCCGTCATCAGGACGCGCAGCAAGCGCGTCAGCGCTATCCCCCAAATAGACAGATAGAGCATCAGCCCGACCAAGCCGTTTTCCACCAAAATCCGCAGGATCTCGCCGTGCGGCGACAATCGCATGAATTCGGGAAGATACGCGTAGCGGGCTTCGATCGTGTCGCGATAGGCATTGGTCCCGACGCCGATGATCGGGTGCCGCGTGAACAGTTCCATCGATACGGTCGCGGCAAATTTGCGCTGCGCATTGCTCATGGATTCGGGCATTTCTCCGGCAGCGATGGCCGAAAGCGACAGGGTCGAACCCAGCGGATCGAGGATCGTTCGCACCTGGCGCTGCAGATAGGGGTTGTCGATCATCGATCCGAACAGGCCGACCAGCACAATGCCTGCCGCCATCGCCGGAACCGTAATCAACAGGCGGCCGCGCGCGGCCAGCGCCGCGGAAAGGATGAGATAGATGGCCAGCGCCTTGCGCTCTCCGGAGAACAGTATGACGACGCCTAACCCGGCCCACAGGAGCCAATAGAGCCTGCGGGTCTGCCCCCCTGAACAGAGCAGCAGACATCCAAGGACGAGAGGAAGGAAATTGAAGGCGCGCTTCGGGTCGAGGAGACGCTTCCAGCCGGTCCAGAACCCATGGTCGACATGCCAGTAGATGTTGTAGGCGGTAATCAGCAACAGGCCGACCAGCATCAGCCGGCCGAGCTTGGCATGGTCGATCCTGTCCGCCTGAGCCGCCAGGGTGAGCGCGAAGGCCGTGACGACCGCGATCTGAAGCCCCTCCCGCAGCCCGTTTTCTAGGCCGACCGTCGTCGCCGAAAACATGTGCCAGAAGAAATAGGGCAGGAGAATCAGGAGCCCGGCGGTAAGCCGGAATTGCATCCGACGATGGCCGCCAAGCAGCGTCAGCAGGAACATCACGGCGACGAGGCCGTCGAACGGCCGCAGCTGAACGAGGCCGGTCTTCACCTTGAACGCCGTGAAGAGACTGAGCAGGGCCAGCGCGATAAGATGATTCATGTCAGATCCGCTCCAGCCCCCATGGCGGTTTACGATTTTCTTCTCCACCCCCGCAACGTTTTGTTACCCTATCTTACAATCGCCACGTCAAAAATCACGGTCGAGGTGCCACTTGGCGCCGTCTCCTTGGATGCAGCGTTAACATGAGTGCCGATCTGGCGAGACCAGAAATTCGCTCCATCTTGGCGATTTTGCCCGTTTCATCGCCTCCGATCCCTGCTATCTACGTCGTCACCCGGGAGCCGAGCATTTGAGATTACTGCACGTTGCGTCGTTCTCACCCAGGCATTTGGGGGGCAGCATGGAGTCGCGCCTTCCGCGCATTGTCATGGTCTTGCCGACCTATCTGCCTGAGTCTTTCGGTGGAGCAGAGCAGCAGTGTCGGCGATTGTCCACAGCTTTGGCGCGGCGCGGGGTTGGAGTCGCCATCCTGGCGCCGCGGCTCAAGCGCGCGACGCCCGCCCATGAAACGGAGGGCGCGGTGACCGTCCGCCGCTTCCGCCTGCGCAGCGCGCCCAACCTCGGCGGTCGGCACATGGCTTCATATTTGGTCTGGTGCGCGTGCATCCTTGGCTGGCTGTGGCGGCACCGCGGGGAATACGACCTGATCCATATTTTCCATGGCCGTCTGCACGCCGTGCCGGCGGTCGTTGCCGGTGCCATGCTTGGCAAGCCGACGTTGATCAAGATCGGCAGCGGCGGCCCAGAGAGTTTTGACTTGGGTGTGGTTTTTCGCAAGCGGCTCTTCGGGCGCACGTTCGCGCGGCTCATCGCCCGCCACGCGAGCGCCTATGTCGCCAACAGCCGCGAGATCGCGGACGATCTTCGCCGCTGGGGCATCCCGGAGAATCGTATTCATCGCATCCCGAACGGCGTCGAGCTGCCCGATCTCGACGCGGCGCCGCGCGCGGGCGGCGGAAACAGCTTTGTCTTTCTTGGCCGGCTCGACCGGGAAAAGGCGGTCGACCTGATGATCCGCGGCTTCGCGCGCCTGCCGGAAAGGCGCGCGCGCTTGGCCATCGTCGGCGACGGCCCCTGCCGCCGCGAATTGGAAGCGCTGGCCGACGAGCTTCGCGTCGCCGGCCGAGTGACCTTCGCCGGCGCTCTTTCCGATGTCGCGTCGGCGCTGCGGGCGGCCGATTTCTTCGTCTCGACCTCCTTGTCCGAGGGCATGTCTAACGCCCTTCTGGAAGCCATGAGCTTCGCGGTCGTGCCGCTTGTTTCGCGCGTCAGCGGGGCCACCGACATCGTCGAGGACGGATGTTCCGGCCTTCTGTTCGATCCCGGCGATCTGGAGGCCTTCGTCGCCAAACTCGAAGCGGCCCTGGCGCTGCCGCCCGGAAAGCGCCGCGCGATGGGCAAGGTGGCGCGCGAGACGGTGCGCCAAAAATTCGGCATCGATGAGGTGGCGGAGCGGCATGTGGCGCTCTACCGGGCCTTGACAGAGGCCGCGCGTGTGCAACCATGCCGGTAGACGGGAGCGGCGCTCGGCAACATTTAATTCGGGCCGCTCGACGGGCTTGCCGCCATTCGCCCCCAACCAACTCCACTCGATGACCGACCAAGCACCTTCTTCCTTGTCGGGCCCGAAAGACCGGCAGCCGGCAGGTTCCCTGACCCAACGAACTCTCACTGGCTTTTTATGGACGTTCTCAGGTGCGGGCGCCCAAATCGTATTGCGGATCGGCGTTCTGGCGATCCTCGCGCGGCTGCTGACGCCGGCCGACTTCGGCATTGTCGGCGCCGCCCTGATCGTCGTCGCCTTCACCGAAATATTCAGTCAGCTCGGCGTCGGACAAGCGATCGTTCAGAGATCCGACCTCACCGACAGGCACATCCGAACCGCCATGACATTCTCGGCATGCCTGGGTATTGGCATGGGCGCCCTGATCTTCGCCCTCTCGGATCAAATCGCCGCCCTGTTTCGCATCGACGGGGTGCAGCCGGTCATCGCCGTGCTCGCCCTCGCGTTTCCCATCAAAGGCGTCTCGCTCGTTGCAGAGGCCTTGCTGCAGCGCTGGATGCAGTTCAAGAAGCTCGCCGCCATCACGGTCGCTAGCTATGTCTTCGGTTACGCCGCCATCGCCATCAGCCTGGCGTCAACGGGCTGGGGGGTGAAGGCGCTCGTCTACGGCCATCTCGCCCAAATCTCGCTGATGGCGGCCGGCCACCTTTTTTACACACCCCAGCGCCTCGGCTTTGCTCTCGATTTCCCGGCGCTCAGACAATTGCTGAACTTTGGCGGGGGTCTTTCTCTGGCCCGCATCGGTAACTATATCGCCTTGAACGCGGACAACTTCATCGTTGCGCGCTGGCTCGGCGCCGACGCACTCGGGATCTATGGGCGTGCCTACCAGTTTCTGATGCAACCGACAAATTTGCTGGGAAGCACGGTGGACCGCGTCCTCTTCCCTGCCATGTCTTCGGTACAGAGCGACGAGCGTAGACTGGCTCATGCTTACACGCTTACCGTTGCTTTGACAGCCATGACGAGCCTGCCGCTGAGCGCTGTCCTGGTGGTGCTGGCTCCCGAACTCGTCAGGCTACTGTTGGGGAATCAATGGACGGACGTAACACTCCCCTTCCAGATCCTTGCCACCTGCCTCGTGTTTCGAGCGGGATACAAAGCCAATGCGCTTGTTGCGCGCGCAAAAGGTGCTGTCTACCGGAATGCTTGGCGCCAATGGGTGTATGCCGTCCTGGTGTCGGCAGGCGCATGGATCGGCCATTTCATGGGCCTCAACGGCGTCGCGCTGGGCGTTGCCGCCGCCATCGCGATACAATTCGCAATCATGCTGGAGTTCGGGCGCCGTCTAACTGACGTAGCATTTGGCGACTTGATCCTCATTTATCTCCGCCACCTGACGGTCGCTCTTTTGGTGGGGAGCGCGGTCCTCGCTGCGAAGACTGGGTTGCGCTCGTATCTAGTTTCCGACATCGAAATTCTATTGGTCGGCTTATTCGCTGCGGCATTCATGCTCGGAGTGATTGCGTTTTGCGCACCGCGCTTATTCGGTGATGAAGGCCAATGGGCGATCTTTCGTTTCAAAGAACGTTTGGCTATGCTCGAAGGCCGCCCCGCCCAATGACGCAAGTCGATCACCGCTGTGCCGAAAGAAAGCTCACAACCAATCTCTGAGACGCGCGATGCTCATCAGCTATCGGCATAAGTTCATTTTTCTGCACTGTCCCAAGACGGCGGGCAGGCGCGGCCGCGTGCCGCATCTCGCCCACAGCCGGGTGCGGCCGTTCTTCTGGCCGAGCCGGGCCTCGTCCTTACATGAGGGGTCCGCTGTCAACGGGTCTGTGGCATTCGCTTCTCCGATCTTGATTGACGGTGCTTCGGCACGTCGTTGGGTCCGGGGCCATCGAGTCTCGCAGCTACGGCTGCGTCACCTTACATGCGGTCGGGCCCGGAGCACGGTCCCGCACCAGAATGCCTCATGCACGAGGCGCAGCCCCGGCGAAACGCGACCAACCTGAAACGCGGCGGCGTTGTGCCACCAAAGACGAAAACGGTCGCGCTCCCCGTATCGCCGCCGGCGTATGCTACCGGGGGCATTTCCTGTCTGTCTATGCCGCGAGTGTCGTCTCCGCCCGGATCTCGGCGCCAGCCGGTACTACCCCCGTCTCTGCGTAGCGCCAGAGCGCGATCAACAGCTTGCGCGCCATGGCCACAATGGCGATCCGCCGTGTGCGCCCAGCCAACGTGCCGACGCGCTCGCGGAACCACTCTGCCAGCTCGCTGCCAGGCTGGTAGCGAAGCCAGAGCCATGCGAGCTGGATCATAGTCGTCCTTGCGCGCGGGTTTCCGGCCCGGCTAATGCGCCGACCGCGGTCCATGCCGCCGCTCTGGTAGGGCATTGGTGTGATGCCGACGTAGCTCGCGATCTGCCGGCGGTTGTCGAATGAACGATAGAATACCTCGCGCGTGAGCACGGCGGCGAAGTTCTTGCCAATACCCCGGATGCGACAGAGAGCGGCGATCTTGCGGCAGGCCTGATCCTGCGGCTTGGTCTCGGCCGCGAGGTCGCGCTCCGCCTCGACCTCCCGGATTAACTCCAAGGTCATGACAAGCCGTCGACGCAGGCGGTCCAATTCGGCCCGAAGATGGCGCGGAATCTCGCGTCCATCACCGGTGCGCAGGACAGCAAGATCGCGCCCCCATGAACGAAGAGAGGGCCTTTTCCGAATGCCCTGGGTGAACAGCAGCGCTTCAATACGGTTTTCGATGCGCAGCCTTTCCTGCACCAGTTTCTCGCGCTCTCGGTGTGTACGCTTGGCATCTTCCTCTTCCGGCGTCGGCACGCGTACCATGCTGCAGGCTTGGAGATCACCCCGGAGATAGGCCGCAAGCACGCGCAGCATGCCCTCCGCATCGAGCCGGTCCGTTTTGGCCCGTCGGGCGCGGCGGTTGACGAGAATGCTGGTGGGTTCAAGAACATGGCTGGCGACACCATGTGCCGTCAGCAGACGGTGCAGCCAGAAGCCATCACGTCCCGCCTCAAAGCAGCAGACGATGCCTATCGCCGCGCCGAGCCGGCGAGCAACACGGGCCCGCAGCGATGAGATCAGAGCCAACAAGGCGGCCGTGTCGCCGCCATCGATCCGATGCAAATGTGGCTTCTCCGACCCTGGCACGCGGGCGGCGACGAGCCACGTTGATGCACTGAGTTCGATAGCAAGGAGGATGGTAGGATTAACGGTGTCGATCGGTTGCATGGTGGCAGCTCCATCGCTTTGATTCGGGCTGCCAAAGTATCGGCTCAGCCCGTCCTCATAGCATCTGGAACCAGAGCTCGATCGGCGTGGTCTTGGGCAGATGGCCTATGTGCGCCGCAAGCGTGCGCGGGAAGTTTTATGGGATGGCCCGCCCTCTCCAAGGGAGCCAGGATGGCTCTGCCTATGACCCTAAGGAGGAGACGGACCATGACAATCGTGACGCTCGGATTGGACCTCGGCAAGAACTGGATTCACATGGTGGGCTTGGATGAGCCCGGACGGATCGTCCTGCGTCGTCGTATCAGGAGGGACCGACTTTTGGTGCAGACCGGCAATATGGCGGCGTGCCTGATCGGTATGGAAGCGTGCTGCGGTGCCCACCATCTGGGGCGGTTGCTGGAATCTCAGGGTCACACGGCGCGTCTCATGCCGCCGCAATATGTGAAGCCTTTCGTCAAGTCGAACAAGAACGACTACCGAGATGCCGAGGCCAGCGCCGAGGCGGTTCAGCGGCCGACCATGCGTTTCGTGCCGCTGAAGAGTGAGGCACAACTGGACCTCCAGACGATTCATCGTGTGCGCAGCCGGCTGGTGGGCCGTCGCACTGCGCTGATCAACCAGATCCGGGCGATCCTGCTCGAGCGCGGGATCACGGTTCCACAAAGGCGGCGGGTTTTGGAGACGCGACTTCCGGCGATCCTCGCCGACGAGCAGAGGGGGCTGTCGCCGCGCGTCCGCCACTTGATCGAAGACATGCGCGCGGAATGGTGTGAACTGGATAGACGAATAGATGTGTTCAACGCCGAGCTCACCGTCACCGCCAGGCGAGACGACGCCTGTCGTCGGCTCTGCGAGATCCCCGGCATCGGCGCGCTGAACGCGACGGCGCTGGTGGCCGCCGTGGGCAACGGGACCGCCTTCGACAAGGGTCGCGACATGGCGGCATGGCTGGGGCTCGTGCCGCGTCAGCATTCGACGGGAGGCAAGCAGCGCCTGCTCGGCATCAGCAAACGGGGAAACAAATACCTGCGCACCCTTCTGATCCACGGTGCTCGGGCCGTCTTGCCGTACCTGGCGCAGCGGCAAGATGCTCTTGGTTCCTGGCTGCGGACACTTCTTGCGCGTGCCCACCGCAACGTCGTCGTGGTGGCGCTGGCTAACAAGCTGGCCCGGATCGCCTGGGCGGTGCTCGCCGGCACGCACCGCTACGAAATGTCCGCCAGCGCCTGACCTCGAAGCTCGCACGAGAGGGGGAATGACGGCACGGAACAAATCTTGTCTGCGGGCATAATCGCAGCGATGGACGAACGGTCGAACCGGCGTCTTGGAAACCTGGTTTTAAAAATGGCCACCTGAGAGGCCGTAAGTTTTATGAGGACCGAGACGCGCGCATACCCATCGTGGCCAGGAGCCGTCAGCTCCGCAAACGGGCCGGATACATTGAGGCAGACCGCTTCAGGCCATCAAAGCGAAACTGCTTGCAGATCGGGGGCGGGCCATACATTTTTAAAAGCCTCAAGCACGCGCTCATCCTGGCGCGGATGCCGCGGCCGGCCGCTGATGTAGGAGAAGGCGAGCTGCGCCAGCAGATCGGAGATGGCGCGCTCGCTGTAGACGACGCCGAAGCGCTCTTCGATTACCCGCTTCAGATCGATCCGCCGCCAGCGCACGACACCATCGACCTTGGGGTCGGGGCCCGTCTCGACGATCTCGGCCAGCGCCTGCATCTGAGCCTCGGTCAACCGCCGACGACGGCCGGCGCCGGCGCGGTTCTTCAGGCCATCCAGCCCTTCGGCATTGAAGCGATGCGCCCAGTCGCGCAGCGTCTGGCGGTCCATGCCGCCAATCCTGGCCGCCTCGGCGCGGCTCATCCCGTCATAGACGGCGGCCAGCGCCAACAGCCGACGGGTCTGGCGGACATCCTGACTGCGCCTGGCCAGCGCACGAAGCTTGGCCGCGTCATAATCGTCTCGAAGCTGGATCGATGGCATGGCGAATCACCTCCGCCAGCCTTGAATCACACCAGCCCCCGAAACGAAATCCCTCGCGAGTCAGATTCATCTGCCGCTGGTATTACTCAATTGACCGTGCGGGGCCTTGCCTGGTCGGGCTCGGCACTGACGGCGCAAGTCGTGCTCAACATCGTCTCGGTGTCGATTCTGGCGCGAATCCTGACGCCGCACGATTACGGCGTCATCGCAGGGGCGTTCGTCGTGGTCGCGTTCGGAACAATGCTTTCGGGGCTCGGCCTCGGCCCCACGCTGATCCAGCGCCGTGAGATCGGGCCTGAGCATGTTGCAACCGCGACCACCCTTTCCCTCGCGATATCCGTGTTGCTCGGCGGCGCGCGAGACGGTGCGGAAAAAATTCAGTATCGACGAGGTGGCGGAGCGGCATATCGAGGTTTATCGAGAGTTGGTCGCAGATCAGCCGCAATCAACGTGAGTTCCTACGCTCTCAGCCTCACAGCTTAGACCTCAAATGCTCTGCCAGCCTGAGCGATAGGGCGACGATCGTCAGAACCGGATTGGCATAGCCATAGGTCGTGAAAACCGATGGACCAGCAATGAAAAGATTGTCGCTCCCGTGGACACGACAATTTGCGTCGACAACGCTGTGTTTTGGACCACTCCCCATTCGCGTCGTGCCCATGAAATGCGAATGAATGCCAGTGATCGGCCACTCGTTCGTGCTAGCGAGGTTGCGATAGCTGACCCAGCCTATGTTGTGTCTGCGCGCGACCACGTCCAGCGCCTTGAGGAACTGCAGCACGGAGGACCGGTCGTCCTCCGTGAAGCGCCAGGAAATGTCAGCCTTCGAAATGCCCCGGCTGTCCCTTACCTTCGACAGCGTCACACGGTTATTAGGATTTGGATATTGGTCGAGGAAGCCGCGCAAAACAAAGGTTGCTGCACGGGGCTGAAGCCCGGAAAGACGGCTGACAGTCTCGAAGGCCACCAGACCCAGCCGCGGCAGCACGCCACGAAGGAGAGCGTTCCGATCGACTAGAGGCGAATTGACGGCAGCCGAGCCTTTAATTTTCTCGAAAAGACGGGCCGCTCGGTACTCAAACAGCGGCGAAAGCTGGATATAATGGTTGAGCAGTGCTCGCTCCTTCTGTGTCAAGGCGTTGAACCCCAAGCCAGCACGCACGGAGAGCTCGCCGAACTTCCGATCCGTGAAGAGCGGGTGATCGAGCTTCACAGGTCTTGTCAAAGCCAGAGAGGCCAAGTCCGCCTTTGGATGGGTGGAAAAGTAGCGCCCGACAACATCGAAATCGTTTCCGATGCCGCCGGACCGCATGTAGTTCGAACTGAGCAGAATACGCGGCGTTTCAATGCCACCTGCAGCCAGAACAAAATACTCCGCACCTATCTTCAGCGTGCTGCCATCTGGCCGCACTACGACAGCGTATTTTATCTTCCGGCAGTCCTCGGCCTCGCGCAGCTCGGCCACCGGCGCGTCGAGCACAATGCGAAGCTTCCGCGACCGCGTTACAGCACCGTGCAGATGCTCGCTCGCCTTGAATGGATTTGGCGCCCAAAAAAAACTCTTGGTGTCGAGTTGCCCGTCGGCAAGGGCCGCGCCGACGCCAGCGGGATGTTCCGGCGCTTCGATAGCCGGCCGCTCGCCGGTAACGCCGAGGAGCGAGAATGCCTGTTCGTAGTGAGCGGCTAGCTCATCTTGAGAGATGGGCCAGCCTGAGCCTGGAACCCAAGATTTCTTTGCGAAATCGATCGGCTCAAGTGGCGCCATGCGCCCCGCCCAAAGATTGGTCGAACCTCCCAATTGCCGGACGCCACCAAACGGCAAATCGGCTGTGTCGGATGTGTCCAGCGATCCAATGGACTTGGCTGCAGACTGGCCAGCTTCCGCGGGACCAGCCTCCAGCACGAGAACGGCGTGCCCGGCCTCCACCAAATCCGTAGCGACGATGGTGCCCGCCGGACCGGAGCCGATGACGCAGACATAAGTGGAAAGCGTATCGGCGGCGATGTCCGCGCTCGAAGCAATCATTGCGCGCCCACACCTTCCACTTCCTTTGAACAACTATCGACTAGAGCATGGAACTTGCGCAGAGAAATGTGAACCATGACAACCGTCGCCAACCGATAAAGGAATGTCGCCGCAATCGCCCCCATTATTCCAAAAATGGGTACGAGTATTGCGGACGCCAAAATTCGGATAATATTCGTGCCAATGGTGACATCCCGAACGCTGCGCGCATCCAAACGGGAAATGATGTAGGTGTATTTCATGGTCGCCGCCTGGCCAATGACTAGCGTTCCCAAGAAAAGCTGGCAGTATAGAACAGCATTGCCGTATTCCGCCGTGAAAGCAAGCGGAATGAGCCAAGGAACAACCCCGATGGCAAGCAGAACGATGCCAAACGAGGCGCCCAAGCTTAGCCGATTGATCTTCCGGTTCATATCGGAGGTAAACCCGGATTTGCGTGAAAACCTCGGTACCAACACCGTCCGGGCGGACTGAAGGTAATTTTTGATCAATTCTGGAATGCGCTCCGCTATGGCGTAAACAGCGAGCGCTTCTGGCGAAAGGAGATAAAACAAGAGCAGTTTGTCAAAATGATTGCCGATAGTATTAACTGCCAAGGAAAATGATGTCTTCACGCCATAGGGAATAGCTCCTTTCTCAACAGGCGATTCGAGGGGCAGCCTGCGGAGAATGGACATGGATAGCCAGCCATTCTGCATGGCCAGAACCGCGTTCGTAATCAGAACGACAAGAATAAAATTCGGATCGATCAAAAGCACCGCAGCACTGGCCCCAAGATAAGAGGCAGAAAAGCCCATGCCTTGATAGATCGCATTAAGGCGGAATTGTTCCTTCCCGGCCTGATAAGATGTCCAATGCGTCAAACCCTGTGCAAACGGAAAAAGCGCGGCAGCGATCAAAAAGGCGGGCGGAAGAAGCTCCCGACCGGAGAGCCATTGCTGCACGCCAAGGCTAGCTAGCCCGGCGCTCCCAAGAAGGCTTGACAGCAGAACGACCCGTATGCTCTTACGATATGTGCCGTCAAAGCCCCGCCCTACGGATTGGGTAACGGCATTCCGCATGCCAGGCAGAGTGAATATGCCGCTGGCGCCGATCACAGCCACTACGAACTGATACTGGCCGAACTCGCCCTTTGAGAGAACTCGGACGAGAACCATAATCAACACGAGCGAGAGCGCCTGACGCAAGGCAGTCAGGCACAAGACCCAACCACCTTTGATGATCAGGGAGCGATATTTCTCTACGAACTGCATTCATCCGTGCTTTCGGTGTTGCTCTCGGCTTAATCTTCTGAGTGAAGGGCAAGAAGATTGTTTCCCACCATCCTGCGATCAAACACAAAAGGAAGGAGGCGAAACATGCCCGATCTTAAGAGTGGTTCGTATAGGGAATAACCTACTCCAAACAATATTTGCTTGAAGTCCTCATCCTTGACGCCGAGTGCCGATAAACGCTTCTGGTCGTGCTCGAACAGGATGGCGGGATGGTGTTTTGAAATGACTTCCTGAGCACCACGAAATACGTTTATTTCGAAACCCTCCACATCGATCTTAAGGAAATCAACGGAAGGGAGGTTCGTCGCGCGGGCGTAGTTGTCTAAGGTGTCGACGCGAACAGGTGCTCTCTCGAAAGCGGCAGCACCCATAGACTCCACATTGTTGTTACGCACAAACGTGCTGGTGCCGCCTCGAAACTCCCCCTTCTTGACTTGAAACATTTCCATTTCGCCACGGAGATCGCCAAGCGCGAAGTTGTTGACAATGATGTTCCGAGCGCCATTGAGGCTCTTGTTTTGTAATAATCGCTTGCGGATGTGGTTTACAGGTTCGAAAGCATGGATTGCTCCTTCAAACCCTGCTATTCGTGACATCACCATGGAATAGACGCCGATGTTTGCCCCGATGTCAAAGCAATTGCTCCCAGGACGCACGATCGCTTTCATGACCGCAAAATTCTGCGCATCATAATTTTTGCTGTTGCAAATCAGCTCGTGTTCAATTTTGTTATCACGGCGGCAGATTATGGCCGCATTGTTGAAGGTTACGATTTGGCTCGACCGTTCATATTTTTGACCCGCGGAAGATTGGAAAAATCTCTTTATTCTCATTGTATCGATCCTACTGCCTCAAGAAACTGCAGGAAAGTTGTATTTGTTCCCCAGCTCATTTGACTACCACCGCTTGAATATTTGACGGCAGCATAGAATCTGTCAGGCTGCGTTCGTCCTGGTATTGCCGCGTGTCGTATTGGCGCACGACAAAGAAATCGAGAAAGCGAATGGCGTGAAAGAGCAGTTCGATGAAGGGGCGGGCCAGGGGAAAGATGTCGCATTGCAGGTGAATGCGCTGGATCAGGATACCGATGGTCTCGAATGGCTGGCTCGCCCCGCGCAGCATTTGGAAATGCGACCAGTCTCTGAACAGCAATTTGAACCCATAGGGCGTAAAATGAAAGAAATTATCAGGGCATTCATGGAACGAGAATACTGCGCTGGCCGAGATGATAAGCCGCCCGCCCGGCTTAAGGATACGATGCATGTCTGCGATCAAGCGCTCGGGGTCGGGGATGTGCTCAAGAAGCCCAGTGCAGAGAACCACATTGTAGCTTTCGGCCTCGATTTTGCTCAAATCGAGATAGTAGAGGTCAACATGCATGTCGGCGGGCACGTCCTTGCGCTTCGTAACCGCAAAGCCATTGGGGAAGAAGGGTTTGTAATCAACGTCTTCCGAATGAATAACAAGCGTCGGTTCCTCGGTCGCATATTCCCGGCAAAGCCTGACCAAATTCTTCGTGGTCACCTTTCGCTTGGTAAATGAGAAGCGGTAGAGCCTTCTGCGGATTCGCTGGGCCAGAGGACGGCGTGTCGGGGGGGAAACGGCTTCACACATGTGCTATCATTCTCCATTATCGGAGTCGCATCGTTCGGAATCATTTGCCTCGCCTCGTTGGTGCGCAGCCACGTGAGTGTGTTCTTGGATGGCATCTAGAATTAGCTTGGCACGCCTGTCCCAAGTGTACCTCGCCTCAAACTCCCAACGCGCTGTCTCGCCGAGCCGGTTTAGCAAGTCAGCATCCCGCCGCAGCCGGTCGAGCGCCGCCGCCCAATCGGCAGGTGCCTCCGGCGCGCACAATACAGCATTCTCCTCGTCTCTCAGAACCTCTCCAAGCACTGCTAAGTCCGAGGCGACAATCGCTTTTCCATGCGCCATATACTCGAAGATCTTAAGCGGCGACATCCACTCGGCAAGGTTCTGCTCACCGCCCCCAACCCCTTTGACGACCCGAAGATAAGGGGCCAGCACGACATCCATTGCGGCCAGGTAGGAGGGGGTCGCGGCGTGGGGCACATGGCCATGAAACGCCACATTGCTCGCGCTCCTCAAGGTGGCCGTCCAGTGCTCCACATCCGGCGGGTTGCCGCCGACGATGTGAAAGGTTGCCCAAGGGCAGCGCGGCGCCAGCGCGGCGAGAATCTCCATGCCCTTGCCGGGATAGAGCTGGCCGACATATCCGACTTTGAAATCTCCACGGAGCGGCAGGGTCGCCACGTCTCCTCTCACCGCGTCGGCCCCGTCATGGGCGACGAGAATCCGGCTCGCGACTTCCGGCATGTTGCGCTCATAGTCCCGCCGCAGACGGTCGCTGATCACAACGAGCAGGCGGAGCGCCCGCCCCCGCGCCAGCCGCCGCAACCGCCGGGCCACAACAGGCCGATAGGCCGAAACAGGCATGTGCAACTCCAGAACGAACGGCCTGCCAAGTGCGGCCGCCGCCGCGCCCACTGAAATCGAGCGCGTATAGACCATCCCGTGCGGGCCCAGGCCAGCGCTCAACACCGCTGACGCGCCGTACCAGAGTGTGCGACCAGGCACCCTCATCACCGGCAGCGCCTTGGCGGCGAAGCGCAGGTGACGCTTGAGCCCGTAGGCTTCGGCGATCAGGTCGTAGCGATCCGCGCCTGCATTCCCGTCGCGCGGCACGATGAGCGTCGTGTCCGCTCCCGCCGCCTGAAACGCCTGGCACATCTTCGCGACCTGCACTCCATTGGCGGCAAGGCTCGGCACGGGAGCGTCATGGATATAGAGAAGCTTCAGCTTCCGGCTACTATTCTGAATACCGTTGGCCGGGTGCTGTCCGCTCTGACCGTCGTATACCGAAGATTCACTCACTGGCAGACACACTTGTCTGCGGCAACTGAAATCGCGACCTATGCCGACGAGTGAGCCTGTGGAGCAGCCGACCGAGTTCAAAACAGACGGCCGAGGGACTAGTCACGATAGGAATCCAGACCTTCTCAAACAGTGTCAGACGGTGCCGCCATGAATTGTCGTATGAAATACGAACAACCTTCACGTTGCGCATCCGGTTTCCGCCAAGATTATGAGCAAGTTCGAGCCGCCGCGCCCAAACGAATTGACGAGAATCGCCTTGCTCGGCGTCAATGCTGCGTCCCCTCATCATTATCCTCCGCTAACCGGCGCAGCAGGACCACCGCCGAGGTGCGGGGCCCGAAAAGCCGCGCATATTTCTCATAACGCGTCTTGAAACGCGCAGGGTCGGAAATGAGCAGATAGGGGAGTTTGACGATATCGCCGGCAAGGGCCCGAGCGAACTCGCCGGCGGCGTAACCGTTTACAAACTCGCTGAACCCAGTCCGGTCTGAAACGATGTTCTGGGCCAGCACTTGAAAGTCGGGAAAGATGCGCCGCATGAGCTCGATCCCCGGCCGATAGAGCGTTGGTGCGGGATCCGGTGGGTTCCTGTGGAAAGAAGGCCGGACGATCAGGAGAAAGCCCTCAGGCTCGATGATCCTGGCACACGCCTTGGCAAACTCGGCGAGATCGCTCAAGCGCTCGGGCAGATGCGGACTTAAGATAAGCCTTGGGCGCAGTTTCTTGAGTTCGGTCTGGAAGCTTTCATCAAGCATGTCTCCTACAAGGTCGACACCATCCGCCTTTCTCGTTTCGACATAAACGACACGCACCCCGCGCGCGCGCAGGGGCGCAAACAGGCGCTGATCGACAAACGGCTCATCTGCGGCAGGCTGATTGACCGCAGATGAGCCGACATAAAGGCAGGGGTCGATCGCCTCAGCCGTGAGAAGGCTTAAGACCGTCTCGATACGCTTTGCCTCGTTGACACGCATGCCGCTTACGGCCGCAGTCATGAGAATTTCAACTCCTTTCAGCCATAGATTTTTTCAATCCGGCGCACCATTTCGACCGCCTGCCACTCCGATAGATCGATCCTGTCATTGTAGCGGGCAAGGCGCCCCCGTTTGCTTGCGTTCAAGGCGAGTTCCTCAAACCGCATTCTGAAGGCGGCAAAATCATCCGCAGCGACGATGTGGCCATTGCCGCCTTCCCGCACCACCATGTCGATGCCGGGAAGATCCGTTGCAAGGATCGGCTTGCCGGCCGCCGCATATTGCACGACCGTGCGCGGCAATCCCTCGCGAGATGAGGCGAATAAGCAGATGTCGCAGGCGGCGAGGAACTGTTCAGGATCCTTGCGGAATCCCAAGAAATGAACCTGACGCTCAAGGCCCAGTTCTACGACCAGATCCTTCAGCGCCAGAAGCTCCGGTCCGTCACCGGCGAGCGCAAGATGGATATGGGTGTTTTCCATCAGCACCGGCGCCACGGCCTTGATCAGCTTACGATGGCGCTTGCGCTTTTCAAACGCCGCCATGTGGCCTGCGATGACCGCCCCTTCGCCGATCCGCCGGCGCAATTCGACAAGGTCGGGCGCCGGCTCAGCCTGGCTGAAGCAGTCAAGGTCCATGCCGCTTAACACCACGAAATGCTTATCTCTGGCGCCGATCCCGTGCTCAAGGCAAAGGTCGCGCATCATCGGGCTGACGCTGATGAAGGCAGACGTGTAGCGGGCGGCAAGCCTCTCAAGCACCGTATAGACGAGCCGCACCATCGGTGAAGCTGCAAGAAAGGCAAGGATGTGAACCCCGTGCACCACATGGGCCTCCGGCACCGCCAAGCTTGCAAGCCGGCCCAGGATGCCCGCCTTGCTGGTGTGGGTGTGCACCACGTAAGGCCTAATCTCCCTGAACAGGCGCACAAGCGCCATCAGGGCCGCCGCATCGCGCAAAGGCGAGATATTGCGGATGAGAGTGGGAAGGCAGATCCGTTCGACCTCAGGCTCGAGCATTTCGAGCATCCGCTCGCTGAAATCCCGCCCGTGGATCAGCCAGACCTCGTTGCCGGAAAGCGCCTGGTGGTTGCAGGTCAAGGCCGTGTTCTCGTCCGCCCCGCCATCGATGAACCTGGTGATGACATGAAGGATCCTGCGTCCCAACATCGCCGACTGTACTCCGTCTCCAGGGGCTGAGACGCTCGCCTCACTCTCTTTGAAGGATGAACCGTTCGTTGCCGTCCCGCCATTGCCGTTCGTGGCAATGTCAGCTGCTTTTCTTCCTGTTCCCGGCTCAACGAAGCTTAAGGCGGTTGCTTCAGGACCGACCGGTTTCAGCGTATTCGATCGCCCGAAAATGATCAGACGGAAAATCCTTCCTGCCTCGAGCAACGCTTCGACGCAGCGACGACAATCGAAAAACGAAACCCTTTGATCCGGCCTGATGGCGACCAACATCAGCGCCAGGGCCGCTGCGACACCAGTCCCGTTTGCGGCAAGATGGCTCAAGGAG
This sequence comes from Hyphomicrobiales bacterium, assembly GCA_030688605.1. Lineage (NCBI taxonomy): Bacteria > Pseudomonadati > Pseudomonadota > Alphaproteobacteria > Hyphomicrobiales > Hyphomicrobiales bacterium. Next base: position 11,311 of record JAUYJB010000100.1, on the reverse strand, counting down.
CCTGTGCGTCCGGGAACGAAGAGTTGAAACAATTCGACGCTACAGGAGACAGAAAGAATGAAGGCGGCAGAAAGCAGAGGACGTTCGACAAGCAGGACCGTCAGCACCATCGCCAGTGCAAAGACGGCCGCATGGATAAGCTTATTGTCGCCGATTTCCGGGGGAGGTGCGAGGTGAGGCACCAAAGATACTGCAAGTAAGCCGGAAATTTGAAACGCGATGAGGCTGAGCCGGACCTTGCGAGCCCATCTGCTTCGCAATGACCAACTCGCCCCGGCATGACCATCCCCCAATTCTGGAGCACCGTGCCGACTCGGCCCTCCACGTTGTACGCCATCTGCAGGGATCCGATTGCTTCGGGCCGCATCCGGCTTGATGAGAACTGCGAGACGCATGGCTAGACCTTTGATATTGTTCAATTCTTTTCGATTGCTCTGATCATCCTCTTTCAATCCTGTCCGGTGATTGGCTTAGAGCAGTACGCAAGATCGGCTTGATCCTTGTACTTGCCTAACCGTGTTTATGATGGCCGACCGAGGGACACCGCCGCATCGGACACCGCGTTTCTCAGCAAACCCGCTTCAGTCGGCGGGCGCGCAGTTGCTTTGTCGGTCGCCACATTTTCGCAACTAATGACGAGATGAATCCAAGGATGCAGTAGAATGCGAATCGGCATTCCAATCAACGGAATTAAGAGGTTTGCTGACAGATCGGGGCAAAATTCCCGCAACCTGTATCCGTTCTGCCACAGCCGCGCCCTGCTCCCCGCCGGGCCGGGCCAGGGATGCCCGCGCGCTTACGGCGGGCATCGGCGTTTGGGCCGATGCCCACCCTGCCCGTTGCTTGCTCTTATCGGCCCCGCGCCGCGATCGCCGCGGCGACCGGGCCTCAGTGCGAACCGAGAAAGCGATGATAGTCGTCCATCGGCATGAACATCGCTTAGCCGTACGCGGTCTGCCCCATCACCCGGCCGTCCGCCATTTGCCGATACGCGAAACGGCCGACCGTTCCGGACGCCCTCGGGTCCGGAATGGGAAGCGGCAGCGCCGAAAACCGATCCGGGTACGCTCTCGGGTCCAGCCTCTCGATGTTCGCGCTCGGAAGCGGCATCGGGAGAGTGGCCACAACGCCCTTGCCCGGGATCTCGATCGGGGTGGCCAACGTCCGACCCTTGCCCGGTATCTCGATTGGCGTGGCCGACGTCCGACCCTTGCCCGGTATCTCGATCGGCGTCGCTTCGACGGATCCGCCCGGCTTGATCACGGGTTGGCTCGATTGGCCGATCGCCGGGGAAGCGAACGCGACCGCGAGAAGGGCGCCGCTCAAGGCAGTGTGCGAATACCTCATCATCTCACCCTCCACCCTCAAGCCCCCCCGCAGACCGATGTCCCTAACGCGATCGCCGGCAAACCGCATTGACGAAGGTCAGTTTAGGGGGATCGCCTGTTGCCGCGCCGGGCCGAGCCGGCTCGCGCCGCCGGCGAGACATTGAACGGCCGTCAGCCGACCGCGGCAAGCCGCCGCGCCAGGCTTTCCTCGGGCCAATAGTCGCTACGCCGGTAGTATTCCGGTACCGCCGGGACGTCCGGCGGCAGCACGACCCAGGGCTGCTTGGAGCGCGTGCAGATGTGGATGTCGGGCGGCAGAAGGTCGGAATCGTCGAGCGTGCCGACGCGAACGAGGGAAAAGCCTTATCGCTATGGCTCCAGCGCCGCAAGATATGGGGTGACGCGGGGCGGTGGTTGATGTAGAACATAAGGGGAACATTGACCCTGCCGGAGGCTGCCATGACCGACTTTCCGCGCTCGCTGTTCGACTTCCAGCGCCGCTTTCCAGACGATGCGTGTTGCGCCGCCTATCTGGCCGAAGCGCGTTGGCCCGTGGGCTTCGTGAGGTGGTCCCACTTCATTGGATTTCCACGGACGCACCGTCAATGCGAGGCGATTAGCATCAAGCGCGACCTTGACTTCGCATGCGCGTACTTCATTTTGGTGACAATCAGGTCGACAGCGGATACTCCGTGTAATGATTTCAAGATCGACAATGGTCGCACGCTGGCCTCGAATGCTCGTGTCGGTAAATTGCATCATTCTGGCCGGGTTCTTGCTTCTTGCCTGCCAGGGGCCGGCACCGACGATCGATCCGCCGCGCCAGTCAGCCCCCTTCACCCAGTCCGAATATCAGTTGGGGCCGGGCGACAAGATCCGCATCATCACCTTTGGCGAGGAGGACCTTTCCGGTGAATTCGAGCTCGACGGCACAGGCGTTTTTTCCTTGCCCTTGGTCGGACAAATCAATGCGCAGGGGCTTACCCTTCGGGAACTTGAAACCCGGATCACCGACAGACTGAAAGACGGCTATCTCAGGGATCCGCGGGTCAGCGTCGAGGTATTGAATTATCGACCCTATTATATTCATGGGGAAGTGAAGGATGCTGGCGAATACCCCTTCCGCAATGGTTTGACCGTCGAAAATGCGGTCGCCACAGCCGGCGGTTATACTTATCGGGCGATCACATCTTATGTCTATATCCGCCATGCCGGCGAGAGCCAGGAACGCCGCTACGATTTGAGCCAGCCTGTCCCGGTCTTGCCGGGCGATAATATCCGGGTGGCGGAGCGGTTTTTCTAACAGGCCTCGGCGGCAAGGACGCCGGAACGCCTGTTGACCAAGGCTTGCAATTTGTCTTTGCCGGCTGGAAAAAAAACATATAATCTATTCAATTGTGTAATGGTGTGTCTGCACAAATAGCGTGAGGCGCTGTAAAACTAATCAAGGGATTAAAGCCAAAACCTTCGCTCGGGTAGAAGGACGCTTGGGGAAATGAAACCAGCTTTCAACAGGTTATGCGCTGCGCTCGGGCTTTGCGCGGCGATCTGGGGGGCGGGATTCGGTCTTGCCATCGCGCAAGGGACGGAACCCCCTGAAGCTCAATTGATCAAACCGCAAGACGTCGTTGAGCCTCAGCCGCTTACCTGTGAACTGTTGGCGCTCGAATATGCCGATGGCGGCGTTGCGCTTGCCGAGAAGGTCCGATTGCTGGTTGTGGCCGAACCGGGTCTTGTCGACGACATTCTTGCGCTGATCGGTTGCGCCACGCCGGATCAGATCGCGGCCATCGGCGCAGGCCTGGGGCAAGCGGCCGCCATCCTCAACGAGACCGATCCTCAGGCGGCCGAAGCCATCGCCGTGTTGGTCGCGAGCCTCGGCAATGAGGCCGTTCAGACGGCCTTCGTCTCAGGGCTCGGCGATGCCACCGCTGCGATCGGTGACGAGATTACAGGAGCGAACCCCACAGCCCTGTTCGTTCAGTCGAGCGGCAGCTCGATCGGCGGCGGTTCGGCGGTCAGCGAGAACTAACGCATGGGGGGTTTCAGGATCCGCATTGCTTGAAGGATGAGTTCCATCATCGATTGACACGAAAAAGGGAAGAAGAATTTCGATCGACGGGTTTGATCGAAGCTCGAACGATCGTTCGTTTCAAGACTTTCCCAAAGTCAAAGGGAAACAGGGGTGGCACGCAATTTGTCCAACAGCTTGTTTTGGATCGTTGGCGCAGTTGCGCTGCTGACGATCCAATATGCGGCTGCCCAACAGTCCGCCTTCAAGAGCGATGTGGAGGCAAATGCGGTCGGCAATCGGTCGCGGCCGGAATATGATCCCATTGGCGGCCGGGTCGGCAGCTTCTTCATCTACCCCTCACTGACCGAGAGCCTGCTGTTTGACGACAATGTCTATGCGACGAACACCGGCGAGGTCTCCGACACGATCCTAAGATCCCGGGCTCGCCTGGCGATCCGATCGGACATGCCACGACATGCGCTCAATTTCGATTTTGCCGTCGACAATTTCACCTATTTCGACAATAGCGGCGAAAACCGCACCGACGTGGAGGCAGGCTCGAACGGGCGTATCGATATCGACCACTCCTTGAATCTCGCCGGATCGGCACGGGCCGGCTGGCTGCATGAGGAGCGGGGTTCTGCCGACTCGCCGGGGGCGGCAGCAGAGCCTGTTTCCTATTCACGCTTTGAAGGGTCGATTTCCCTCAACAAGCAGTTCAGCCGGCTCGGCCTGTCAGTCGGTGGCGCGGTACAGAGCCTGGATTATTCCGATGTTGCCGCCGTCGGTGGCGGAACCATCGATCAGGATTTCCGCGACGGAGAGGTCTTTACGGCCTTGGTCAAGGCGGCCTACGAATTCTCGCAAGGCTACAGAGCCTTTGCTCAAGTCGAAGGCAATAAGAGGGATTTTCGCAACAATAAGGACTCAACCGGAATCGAGCTGCGCGGCGGCATCGAGTTTGAGATCTCCCGCCTCGTCTTGGGCGAAGTGTCGGCCGGTTATCTGCATCAGGACTATGATACGCCCGGTCTTGCCGATGTTGACGGCGCCGCCTTCCGCGGTGCCTTATTGTGGAATCCAACGCCTTTGGCCACCGTGGCGCTCAGCGCCGAGCGGCGGGTTTCGGAGACCACCGTGGCCGGAGCGTCGGGCCGGCTTGAGACCGTTTTGGATGGCAAGGTCGACTATGAGGTCCTGCGCAACCTTATCCTGTCGTCCTCGATCCGCCATGGAATCGGCGAATATGGGGGGACGGGACGGCGCGATCAGACATTGACCGCTGGCCTTGCCCTGGAATACTTGATTAATCGATATTTGGCGGCAACGGCGTTTGTCGAACATCGGCGCCGAGATTCGAATGTCGCCGGTCTGGATTATGAATCGAATCGCATCGGCGGTTCTTTACGATTGCAGATGTTCGGCTTCGAATAGGCCGATTGGGCCCTCGAGTGTGCTGCGTGATAGGGCGCAAGGGATGAACCGCGAGCTTATTGATATCGATACCACGATCGTCGATCTGCGCGAGCTCATTCGCATGGTCTGGCGCCGCTGGCAGGTCATCGCCGGCACCGTCGGCGTGGGCGTCGGAGCAGCCCTTTTCTATCTTGTCACGGCAACGCCGCTTTACACCGCGTCGACGACCATACTCATCGAGCCGCGCAAGCAAAATATCTTGGATGCGGAGGCCGTGGTCTCCGGCTTTAGCACCGATACGGCCGCCATCGAGAGCGAAGTGGAGCTGATCAAATCCTCTTCCATGGCAAAGCGCGTCATCGCCAAGCTGGATCTCGACAGGGATCCGGAGTTTGGCGGCAGACCAACCCCGTCGCGCTCCTTGTTCTCAACCATCGCCAGCTGGTTGGGCCTCTCGGACGCCGAAGCTGAGGCGTCTGCCAAGGAGCAGAAAGTGCCGGAAGAGGTCCTCAACGGCGTGGTCGGATCCTTTTCCGGCCATCTCGATGTCACGCGCATCGGCGCCACCTATGTGCTGGAGGTGAGTTTCACCTCCCGCCGGCCGGACAAGGCGGCGCGAATCGCAAACCAGATTGCCGATTCCTATTTGGTCGACCAGCTGGAGGCAAAATACGACGCCACCAAGCGCGCGACCCAATGGCTGAATGATCGCCTTGCCAGCATCAGGGCCGAGGTTCAGCAATCGGAAAAGCTGGTTGGCCTCTACAAGGCCAAACACGGGCTGCAAAGCACCGCCGGCCAGACGCTCGACGAACGCCAGATGGCCTCCCTCAACGAGCAGCTCATCCTCGCCCGGGCGGACACGGCAGGAAAGCTCGCACGATACGAACATGTGGAAAAGCTCATCAAGGCGGGAAAGAGCAAGGCTGAGCTTGCTGCCGTGCTGCAATCGGAGGTGATTTCCAATCTGCGGGCCCAGCAATCGGAAGTCGGCCGGCAATTGGCGGAGCTGACCACACGTTACGGCGGCAAGCATCCCAAGGTCGTCAATATGCGCGCCGAATATAACGATATCAGCCGGCAGATTTCGACCGAAGTGGGCCGCATCGTCGCAGATCTGAAAAATGAATACGAGGTGGCGCTTACGCGCGAAAGGTCGCTGCAAGAAAGCCTCAACGAAATCAAGCGCCAAAATGACGCCTCCAATCAGGCCGCCATCAAGCTCGACGAACTGGAACGTGACGCGGAAGCAAACAGGACGCTCTATGAATCCTTCCTTACCCGTTTCAAACAGACGTCCGAACAAGAGACGCTGAAAACAACCGATGTGCGCATCATCACCGCGGCTGTACCTCCGAGCAAGCCAAGCTACCCGAAAAAGAAGCTCACCTTGACGCTCGCCCTTGCGGGTTTTTCAGCGCTTGGTTTGGGACTTGCATTCCTGCTCGAGTATCTCGACAACAGCTTCAAGACCGGGGAACAAATCGAAGAGGTGCTCAGGATCCCGCATTTGACCATGGTGCCCCTGTTGGCAAAATCCGACACGGTCAATGAAAGCGGCGGTCCATTAGGTATCCAGCGCTACGTCGTCGAGCGCCCCTTGTCATCCTACACGGAGGCGATCCGCGCCTTGAAAGTGGGCATACAAATTTCCAATGTCGACAGCCCGCCAAGAAGCATACTCGTCACCTCGGCGCTTCCGAATGAAGGCAAGACCACCATTGCCGCAAACCTTGCCTATCATGCCGCCAGCACCGGATTGAACGTGCTGTTGATCGATGCGGATTTACGGCACCCGTCGCTGAGCACCCATCTTGCCCGGGGCAAGGGCGAGGATGGCGGGCTGGTTGAACTGTTGGCCCGGCAGGCGACGGAAACAGACGTCATTCGTCGCGATCTTGGGGCCAGGATCGACGTCCTACCCACTTCGCAAAGACTGCAAGATTCCGCCGAAATCCTCGGATCCCAACGCATGAAGGATTTGGTCAGACGCACCGGCCAAGCCTATGATCTGGTCATCCTGGACAGTTCGCCCATTTCCCCGGTCGTCGACGCGCGCATCCTGTCGACAGCAGTCGACAGCATCGTGCTCGTCGTCGAATGGGACAAGACGCCCCGCGAGGCAGTCCAGGCGGCGATCAAGTCCATGGGATTGGACAAACGGAAACTGGCCGGCGTCGTGCTCAACAAGGTCAACATGAAGAGAATGGCGAATTACAGCCATTATATGGGGAAATATTTCCATCAACAGTACCCATATTATTACGGGACCGACGGCTGATCGCCTTAGTCAGCTGCAATGCCCATGACGAGCCGACCTTATCAACGCTCTCAACTGCTTTCCTGGGCTTTGGTTTTCGTTTTCGGTCTTTTGCTTGCCGCCATGGCACTGCCGCGCCTGGCGGCGGAAGTTTTTCTCTTGCGTTCGGCTCAAACCGTCGACGTGCTGACAAATGCATCCGGCAAACCATCGCGTCAGGACCTGGACCGGGCGGCCAAAGACCTTGACTGGGCGCGCCGATTTTCCCCGACCAACCCCATCATCGCCAATCAACGTGCCACGATCGATCTTGCCCTTTACGACTCTGAACGAGGAAGGACGGGGCTTGACGGCGCATTCTCCTTTCTCGAACAGGCCGAAGAAGAGATTGGCTCTGCGCTTCATCTCTCATCGGGCAATGCCAATCTCTGGTACCTGCTTGCCGAGACGGGCGCCCGATTGAGCGGCCCCAACCGGCAAGTGCTCCAATCTCTGCAGCTTTCCTATCTGGCAGGCCCGCGCGAGGGATGGGTCGCGCGCAGACGCCTTGGCCTCGCCCTGCGGCTGTGGCCATTGCTGTCCGCAAACACGCAGAACATGGTGCGCCGAGAGATCGCTACCCTTTGGTCGCTCCCCGCCTATCGGACCGACCTCGCAAGGATTTATCTCGGCAGCCAGAAGCCCGGAGCCGAAGCCCTACTCGAAGCAATCGCCGAGAGGGGCGGAAGGGACCGGTTCCTCAGGCTCATTGATCAGTCGGGAAACAAGAGTTAGCTACCGCGCGCGAAATGGTGTTTCCGGATGCTTGTCACCGAAATGGCAATATGATGTGGTTCAGTCCGTTTGATTTAGATCGTTCCGGGAAGAGCGGCGATCCTCTCGAGACCTATGCATCTGCCACTTAACAGGGTTAAATACGTTTGTTTCGGGTCGAGAGGGTCGCGCCAAGCATGCAATATCGTGATCGATCGCCCGGCCGTCACAGCGTCGTTCTCCTCTACTTGTTCATTGCCCTGGTGGCGCTCGCACCGTTGCCTTTGGGCGGCAACAATCCAATGGCTTGGACGATTAATGCCCTTGTCGCCGGTCTGTTGTCGATGGGCTTTGCGATTGAGAATATGCGCCACCGTCACCCGCCCAAGGTGCCGTTGCGCTGGCTTTGGTTTCCGGCGTTCCTGTATGTCGGGGTTTGCCTGTGGGCGCTGATCCAGTCCCTCTCGATCAGCCCTGACGCGCTGCATCATCCCCTCTGGTCCTTGGCCGCGGACGCCATGGGTCACGATGTTGAAGGGGCGATTTCCGTCAATCCTTACGTCACCCGAACGGCTCTGCTCCGCCTCATGACGTATGGTGCCGTGTTCTGGCTGGCCTTGCAGCTAGGTCGCGAACGGCAGAAGGCAGATCTGATTTTGAACAGCCTCGCCTTCGCCATTACCGCTTACGCGATCTACGGGCTTGTACTCTGGTCCGCCGGATCTCGGACCATCCTCTGGTACGACAAGTGGGCCTATCAATCGGTCCTGACGGCCACCTTCATCAATCGCAACAGTTTTGCGACCTATGCGGGGATGGGCTCAATCGGCTTGCTCGGACTGTTCCTCTGGTCGCTTCGAAACGCACTTCGAAGCCATCCGGACGATCTGGTCAAGCGCCGCGTCGCCCGGCTTGTTCGCTCAATTTCGGGCATGGCCGGGCTTTATCTGTTGGCATTGGCGGTGACCTTAACGGCGCTTTTCCTGACCAGCTCACGGGCCGGCTTTGCCGCGACCATGCTGGCGCTTGCCATGCTGCTGATCCTCACCTTGATGCATGGACGCATCGGGGCAATCGGCACTGTGATCGCGCTTGCAGCATGCCTTGCCGTCTTCATCTTTCTGTTCAATCTGACCGGCGAAGGGCTGGTGGAGCGATTGAGCGGGATCGAAGCCAGCGCCGAACAGCGCGTGAATGTCTATGCCCGCACCTTCCAGGCGATCGTCGATTCCCCCTGGCTTGGAACCGGGTATGGCACCTTCGAGAATATATTTCCGATCTATCGCGACGAGACGATTTCGGCCTGGGGTGTGTGGGACCTGGCGCACAATAGCTATCTTGAGAACATGCTGGAGCTCGGCGTGCCGGCAGCGTTTGCTCTGTTTGTCGCCATCGGCTCTTGCGCCTGGTTGTGCCTGCGCGGAGCCTCAAGCCGTCTCAGGGCGGTTCATTTCCCTCTGATCGGATTTGCCGCTTCGCTCTTGGTCGCGCTTCATTCGCTGGTGGATTTCAGCCTTCAGATGCCCGGCGTCGCCATCACCTTTGCGGCATTGCTCGGGCTGGGCGTCGCCCAATCCTGGAGCAGCCGTGCGCAACCGGGACGCCCTGCGAACCATGTCGCAAACAAGCGCCGGGCGCTACCCGCCGGTTAGCCGGACCCATTTGCTCGGATCGTCTTGTGACTGGCGCTTTACCCAGCGATAGGGAACGTCTTGCCAAGCCGTGACCTGCGGGCGCAAATTGTCGAGCACGAAATCGCCCTTGTCGGTGCGCGCGATGAGAACGGCGTGCGGCTCGCCCGCGCTGGTCTTCGCCACGGTCATCAGCACGGCGTGCGCGGACCATCCGAGACGGATTAAGGCATCGCGCTTGCGAATCGCAAAATCCTCGCAATCGCCATAGCGCCCGGAGACCGACCAGACATCCAGACCGGCATGGCTCGCCCCGTCCGACCGGGCGATGAGGGATCGATTCACACGGCGATTGACGCTGGTAAGCTCCGCCCATCTTTTTGAAGTGAGCCTTACCGGCGGGTGGCGCGCCGCCTGCCGCGGGCTTCGATTCAACGTGGCACGCGGCGGCCTCGCCTTTTGTTGCCTCTTGGATGCGCGCTCCAGATAGGCCTTGGCTTGCTTGGAACTCATTCTCGAGCCGCTGGAACCGCATTGGGAGGGATGCTTCATGCACAGGACAATGTGCCCCAAAGGGGCCATGGTCCTGCCGCCTTCCGCCATCGATCTTCCTGCGGCGGCACTTGCCGTACCCTGCAAGCGGCCGGCGTTCGGCGAGGTAGCGACGGTGAGCAATACGGTAGCCAGAAACGCAAATATGGCAGGTCCGAGCCTGACGCGGGACATGGTGACACTCCCTTTCGCAGGCTCGTAGACCTAAAACGCAGGCCTTAATTCCTGTTGAATTGCGTAACTAAATTACAAATATTGGTCGCCCTCCCGTTTTGTTTTTTTCTTCATTATTATTATTATTTCTTTTTTTCTGCTGACCCTTCCTTAAGCATAACGGCCGCTAATAACGATCATGGGTTCAGCCGGCTGGCGGCTGTTGAGATCGGTTTGGAATGGGTCACACAAGCCCCCATGTCAGGTCCGACAGGCCCCTGAACGTCCGAGGCAACGAAACAGCTAACCGAGGAGGGCTCAGATCAGGCGATGAATGGAGACAGATCCCACGTGCCTGAAGGGCTTCGCATCTATGCCATCGGAGACATTCACGGCAGGCTCGACCTGTTGACCGACATGCATGAGAGGATCGTTGCTGACGCCGCAACGGCCGGCGACAAGCAGTTCATTCAGGTCTTTCTCGGCGACTATGTGGATCGTGGTCCGAACGCCAAGGGCGTCATTGATTGGTTGCTGAGCCCCGCTGCTACCGATTGGAAGCGGATTTGCCTCAAGGGTAACCACGAGGCCATCTTGCTTGACTTTCTGAAGGACCCCGAAGTCCTGAAGATCTGGCGGCAATATGGCGGCCTGGAGACGCTGCATTCCTACGGTGTAAAGCTTGGCAGCCTGCGCAGCGAGGATGCGCCGCAAGCGCTCCTGCTTGACTTTGTATCGAGTTTGCCAGCGGCGCATTTCTCGTTCCTGTCGAGTCTGCCGTTATCGGTCACGTTCGGCGATTATTTCTTCACCCATGCGGGGGTACACCCAGGCAGGTCATTGGATGACCAGAGGGATGAGGACCTGTTGTGGATTCGCGACGCGTTTCTCGACAGCACGGCCGATTTCGGCAAGATCGTCGTGCACGGCCATTCGCCGAAGGAGCAGCCAGAGCTGCTCCCCAACCGCATCAACATCGACACCGGCGCATACCTCACCGGCCGCCTCACATGCCTAGTGCTCGAGGGTGCCGAACGCCGTTTCTTGTGACCAACGGACGGGAATCCGCCGCATCAGCGCCAGGTTCTCAGGGCTCTCGCCCTTCGGCGCGTAGTAGAGCGACGAGCGGCCGATCGACAGAACCTTGCATTGACGGCTCAAGCTCAGACCAGGGTGGCCGCGCACGACCATCGCCTTGCGCTCC
>JAUYJB010000099.1 GCA_030688605.1 Hyphomicrobiales bacterium | reverse complement strand
CCGTGGCCTCTCGCCCCTCTGGCCTTCGTGCGAAGCGTCATCGATAGCCAAGTCGAACCTGCCTCAATCGCCTCTTCTCGAAACCGGCACCGTCGATCGCATTTCGTGCTGTCGTCCGCTAGCGAACAAGAATAAATTAGGCTGTGTCAGAGAAAACTGGCTTGAGGCGGTGGGGCGGTTTTCGTAGCGTCTGGGGATGACAAATCCATTCCGCTATTTCAAGACTTCGCCTGAGATCATCCGCCTCGCGGTCAGGATGTATGTCCGCTTTCCCCCTGTCGTTGCGGCAGGTCGAAGATCTGCTCCATGAACGCGGCATCGACATCGGCCATGAAACGATACGGGCCTGGTGGAACCGGTTCGGACCGACGTTTGCGGCCGAGATCAAAAAGAAGCGGTCAGCGTCGATGCGGCGCATGCCGCAATGGCGCGAGCTGCCCAAAGATTTTCCGCCACGCTCCACCGTGTACAACTACTTCTGGGAATGGTCGCGCTACGGCGTTTTGGATCGCATGCATCATGCGCTGCTCGTGCGCTGCCGCGAGGCCGAAGGCAGAGAGGCGAGCCTGTCGGCCGCCATCATTGTGGATCAGCACGAAAACGTGACCCCCACGCCAATCGCACCTAAGCCATTGAACATCTGAGGAAAGCGACGACAGCAGAGGGGTCCCGATCGGCGCCGACGGGGACCCCGTGTCTCTCACCAATGTTGCCGTAATTTCAATGGCTTTACCTGAAAGCTGGGCGGGGTCCCGATTCGGCGCTGTTTCACACGCTGAGTTCCTCTCTGGCGGCGACGGTGGACCATCGCCCAAACCTTCGCTCAAAAACGATTTGCATCTGGAGGTGCCGTTCGAGATCAAGCGCCGCGGCGTCGAAACCAAGCTCGTCCTCGCTCACGGGAAGGAAACCAAACTGGACGAGACGCTGGTCATGCTGATCGCCAAAGCACACCGCTGGATGCATCAACTCGCCGAAGCCAGTGATCTCTCCATCACCGCGTTGGCAGAGGGCAATGCCGAGGACCGCAACGAGATCAGCCGTGTTCTGCCGCTCGCCTTCCTCGCGCCGGATATCGTTGAAGCCATTCTCGCCGGAACTCATCCTGTCGATCTGACGGCCACGCGGCTTGAGCGGATGAGCCACCTGCCCTTTTCATGGTCTGCCCAGCGCGACCTGCTCGGCTTCAGCAATTCGACCCGTTAGCGTCCAGAAGCCTCCTTCTGAACCGGCCAACGTCTGGAGACCGAAAAGGGCCCACAGAGACGAACGGCCAATTTGCCCGAAAGCGGCGCCGAACCCGCGTCTCAGGACCAGACGATCCGGTGGAAATTCGCGCTAACCTACGGAAATTACGTATCCTTTCCACGAGCGTCCCGGAGACGCCCGGAAACGGGAGACTGGGTGGTGGGCCCGGCAGGACTCGAACCTGCAACCAGACCGTTATGAGCGGTCGGCTCTAACCAGTTGAGCTACGGGCCCCAAGATCAGGCGTTTTCCCGCCCTATAGCACAGAATGCGGCGCGGTCATTTGCATATAGGATCGATTTGTCGGGTCGGAACGGATGAATCCCCCTGCCCCATTGCCGCCGGATTGCAATGCGAGCAGAATTCCTCTGCAGCTCTTGGCCAACCCGGCCGAGCCCAGCCAATCGAGGTCCGTCATGTCCGTTTCAGCGACGCGCGGGAGGATCCTGGCCGCTTGCGCGGCGGCGTTCCTTGCCGGCGCCCCGATCGCCGCCAGCGCCGACGAGGAGCGCCCGGCGACCATGGCGCTGACCGGAACCGGCGAGGTCCAGGCCAAGCCCGACATGGCGGTCATCAGCTCCGGCGTCGTCAGCGAGGCGAAGACGGCGCGCGAGGCGCTCGACGCCAACAACGCCGCCATGGGCGAAGTCATCGCCGCCATGAAGCTGGCCGGCGTCGCCGACAAGGACCTGCAGACCTCGGGCTTTTCCGTCGAGCCGCAATATGTCTATCCGCCGCAGCAGCACGATGGCCGCCGCGACCCGCCGCGCATCGTCGGCTACAGGGTGTCGAACCGGCTCAGCGTCAAGGTTCGCGATCTTGGCAAGCTCGGCGGCCTGCTCGACCTGTCGGTCAGCCTCGGCGCCAATCAGGTGAGCGGCGTCGCCTTCGGCATCACCGAGGAAGCGCCGTTGAGGGACGAGGCGCGCAAGGCCGCGATGGCCGACGCCCTGCGCAAGGCCGAGCTCTATGCCGAGGCCGCCGACGTCAGCCTCGAGCGCATCCTCTCGATCAGCGAGTCCGGCGGGGCCCGGCCGCCTCAACCCCTCGTCGCCCGGGCCTTGACGATGGAAGCCGCCGACGCGGTGCCGGTCGAGGCCGGCGAGCTGACCCTTGCCGTCGAGGTCCATGTGACCTGGGAGATCGAGTAGGCACGCGCGGACCCCGCGGACGGCCTACCGGGGACCCCGCAATTCACAAGCCGGCAACAACCGCAACGCAAAAGTCGCATCCGCCGTCCGGCGCCGCTATAGTCTCCGGCCTCAAGGCAGGTGCGATGCGATTCTCACCCCAGTTTCTCGACGAGATCAGGGCGCGGGTGCCCATATCCGACGTGGTCGGCCGCGCGGTCACCTGGGACCGGCGCAAGAGCACGCCGGCCAAGGGCGACTATTGGGCCTGCTGCCCGTTCCACAGCGAGAAGACCCCCTCCTTCCATGCCGACAACCGCAGGGGCATCTACCATTGCTTCGGCTGCCAGGCGTCGGGCGACATTTTCAGATTTCTGATCGAGAAGGAGGGCCTTTCATTTCCTGAGACCGTCGAGCGGCTCGCGGCGGAGGCCGGGCTCGATCTGCCGAAGCCGGATGCCCGCGCGGGCGAGCGCGAGGATGCGCGCAAGAACCTCTATGAGGTGGTCGAACTGGCGGCGAAATTCTTCGAGGAGAAGCTGCAGGCGCGCGAGGGAGCGCACGCGCGCGGCTACCTTTCCGACCGCGGGCTTGAGCCCAAGACCCTTACCCGCTTCCGCATCGGCCATGCGCCTTCCGGCCGCTATGCCCTGAAGGAGCATCTGGGCGCCAAGGGCGTCCCGGTCGAGGCGATGATCGCAGCGGGCTTGCTCGTCTCGGGCGAGGACATCCCCGTCCCCTTCGACCGCTTCCGCGACCGCGTCATGTTCCCGATCCTCGACGCCCGCGGGCGCGCGGTCGGCTTCGGCGCCCGCGCCCTTTCCCCGGACGCGCAGGCGAAATATCTCAACTCGCCGGAGACCGACCTCTTTCACAAGGGCGCCCTGCTCTACAATCTGGCCCAGGCCCGCGCCGGCGCCCACAAGGCCGGCGCCATCGTCGCGGTCGAGGGCTATATGGACGTCATCGCGCTTGCCCAGGCCGGCATCGAGAATGTGGTGGCCCCGCTCGGCACGGCGCTGACGCCCGAGCAGATCGCGCTGCTTTGGCGGCTTGCCGACGAGCCGGTCTTGTGTTTCGACGGCGATGCGCCGGGCCTCAAGGCCGCCTACCGCGCCGCCGACACCGCCCTTGCCCTGCTCTCCCCCGGCAAGAGCCTCGCCTTCGCGCTGATGCCCGATGGCCAGGACCCCGACGACGTGGTCGGCTCGCAGGGCCGCGGCGGCTTCGAGGCGCTTGTCGCCGTAGCCCTGCCGCTGATCGACATGATCTGGCAGCGCGAGACGGAAGCCGCCGACTTCTCGACCCCGGAAAGGCGCGCAGCCTTCGAGCGGCGACTGCGCGAGATCGTGCGCATGATCGGCGATGACAGCGTGCGGCGGCATTATGGCGAGGCGATCGCCGGCCGCCTTGCCGCGCTGTGGCAGCCGCGCCCGGCCGGAACGCGCGGGGCCCCGCGCCCCGCGAACGCCAGGGGGCGCCCAAATCTCGGCCCCAGCCGCGCCTTGCGGGCAAGCCCGCTGTTGCGCGGCGGGGCGCAGCCGCTCGTCCCGCGCGAGGCGCTTCTGGTGGCGACCATCGTCAACCATCCGGAGCTGCTGGAAGAGGAGGCCGAGACCTTCGCGAGGCTCGATCTTTCGAGCCCGGAGCTTGACAGGCTTCGCCGCGAAATCCTAGACATCGCGGCGCACGAGGCGGTGGCGGACGCTGCCGCGCTCGACGCGCAACTCCGCCGAGCGGGCTTCGCGGCGCTCATCGACCGGCTCGGCGAAATCGCCCGGCGCGGACGCCATTTTTTCGCGGCGGCGCACGCCAGCGCCGGCGACACGCTGACCGGCTGGCGCCACACGGCGGCCTTGCACCGCAAGTCGTCTACGCTACATAAGGAGCTGAGAGCAGCCGAGCGCGCGCTTGCCGAGGAAGGCAGCGAAGAGAGCCTGGTCCGGCTCAAGGACATCCAGGCGCAGATCGAGGGCCTGGAGGGCCGCGAGGCTCTGATCGAGGGGTTTGGAGAATAGATGCGGCGTCGGCTTGAAGAAGGGGGCGGCCGATCGCGGTTAATGCACATTTAACACAGGTGCGTGTAACAGGTTCATTTGCGGGCTGGTTGCGCTGTCGGCCGGCCCTTTCGTGCACGGCGGCATGGTGAGGTCGACCCTCGTGCGCCGGGGCGCGCAGGCCGTTGGCGCGGCGCAGCGGATATCTAAGCGGGGACACTCGATGGCGACAGAAGCGCGTCAGGCAACCAAGGAACAGGAAACTCCAACCGAGAGCCACGACAGGCCGGTTCTCGACCTGTCGGATGCCGCCGTCAAGCAGATGATCAAGCTGGCGAAGAAGCGCGGCTATGTCACCTACGACCAGCTCAACGACGTGCTGCCGTCAGAGGAGGTGACGTCGGAGCAGATCGAAGACACAATGGCGATGTTGAGCGACATGGGAATCAATGTGATCGAGACCGAGGACGCGGAGGACGCGGAAGCTTCGAACGCGGCCGAAGACGGCGCGGGCGAGGAGGAGTCCGATTCGCTCGGCGAGGTCGCGCCTGCCGCCGCCACGGTGGTTGCCAAGACCGAGAAGGCGAGCGAGCCAGCCGAGCGCACCGACGATCCGGTGCGCATGTATCTGCGCGAGATGGGCTCGGTCGAGCTTCTGTCGCGCGAGGGCGAGATCGCCATCGCCAAGCGCATCGAGGCCGGCCGCGAGGCGATGATCGCCGGCCTGTGCGAGAGCCCGCTGACTTTCCAGGCGATCATCATCTGGCGCGACGAGCTCGCCGACGGCAAGATCCTTCTGCGCGACATCATCGATCTCGAGGCGACCTATGCCGGCCCCGAGGCCAAGCAGCCGATGGTCACCCACGAGGAGCCGGAAGAGGAGGAAGACGAAGAGGCCGAGGAGGGCGAGGAGGGCGAGGACGACGACGACGAGGACGAGGACGATGTCGAGAACGCCCTGTCGCTGGCGGCGATGGAGGCGGAGCTCAAGCCGCAGGTCGTCGAGACCTTCAACCGCATCGCGTCTGACTATAAGAAGCTGCGCCGGCTGCAGGACCAGAATGTCGAGAACCGGCTGCGCAACCGCCTTCTGACCCCCTCCCAGGAGCGCCGCCACAAGAAGCTCAAGGAAGAGGTCATCGTCGACGTCAAGAGCCTGTCCTTGAACAATGCCCGCATCGAGGCGCTTGTCGACCAGCTTTACGACATCAACCGCCGCCTGATCGGCCTTGAGGGCCGGCTGATGCGGCTTGCCGACTCGTACGGCGTCGAGCGCGAGGATTTCCTCAAGGAATATCAGGGCAACGAGCTCGACCCCAACTGGATTCGCCGCGTCGGCCGCCTGTCGCGCAAGGGCTGGAAGGAGTTCGTCGCCGCCGAGCGCGACAAGGTCAAGGCAATCCGCAAGGACATCCAGGACCTGGCGACCGAGACCGGGCTGGAGATCACCGAGTTCCGCCGCATCGTCCGCATGGTCCAGAAGGGCGAGCGCGAGGCGCGCATCGCCAAAAAGGAGATGGTCGAGGCCAACCTGCGCCTGGTGATCTCGATCGCCAAGAAATACACCAATCGCGGGCTGCAGTTCCTCGACCTGATCCAGGAGGGCAATATCGGCCTGATGAAGGCGGTCGACAAGTTCGAGTACCGCCGCGGCTACAAGTTCTCCACCTACGCCACCTGGTGGATCCGGCAGGCGATCACCCGCTCGATCGCCGATCAGGCGCGCACCATCCGCATCCCCGTGCACATGATCGAGACCATCAACAAGATCGTGCGCACCTCGCGCCAGATTCTGCACGAGATTGGCCGCGAGCCGACGCCGGAGGAGCTGGCCGAAAAGCTCGCCATGCCGCTCGAGAAGGTGCGCAAGGTGCTGAAGATCGCCAAGGAGCCGATCTCGCTCGAGACCCCCATCGGCGACGAGGAGGACAGCCACCTCGGCGACTTCATCGAGGACAAGAACGCGATCCTGCCGATCGACGCGGCGATTCAGTCGAACCTGCGCGAGACGACGACCCGCGTGCTCGCCTCGCTGACCCCGCGCGAGGAGCGCGTCCTGCGCATGCGCTTCGGCATCGGCATGAACACCGACCACACCTTAGAAGAGGTCGGCCAGCAGTTTAGCGTCACCCGCGAGCGCATCCGCCAGATCGAGGCCAAGGCGCTGAGGAAGCTGAAGCATCCGAGTAGGTCAAGGAAGCTGCGGAGTTTCCTGGATAACTAGGAAGCCCCGTCCCCAGGCTTAGAATTGTTCGGTCGCGGCAATTCGAATTCGCCCAGTCACGTCCTGCACACCAGGCATATTCCAGACATCATCTTCCAACATGAACCTAAAACTGTTCGTGTGCGGGTCGTGCACGGATCGCAATCTGACAATTTCCAATGGAATAATCGCCGCACGAACGATTTCGAGATTCTTGGCGAAAAGTACGGCAGCAAGCGTGTCGAATGGGTTCTGTTTCAGGTTGCGGATCGAACCAAGTTGCGGCGATCCACGTCCAATGATGCGGCGCGCTTTAATCTGAATCCGGGTGCCGGTCTTATCGGTTGCGTCGTATCCGGCATTGGAATTTTTCTCGGCACGTATCCAATCGAAGGCTTCACAAAATAAGAGCTCTGCGTATTCTCCAATCGGCGCGTTGGCGCTTCGAATGATGCCGCGCGCCTTC
>JAUYJB010000098.1 GCA_030688605.1 Hyphomicrobiales bacterium | reverse complement strand
GCCGCGCGCTCGCCCCGAGCATCTTGCCCGGGGGCAGATTGTCGTTGGCGTGGGCGATCGCCAGCGAATAGACCGGCGCCGCCAGCCCGCCATAGGCGGTAAACAGCACCAGCAACAGAGGTAGCTCATCCGGTCCCGGCATGATGGCCGCGAGTGCGCAAAGGGCGACGACAAGGTTGAGGCCCGCAATTACCCAGCGCCGGTCGACGCGGTCGGATATGAAACCGATCGGATATTGCGTTCCGACCACGGCCAGAAAGGGCAGGCTCATCAGAAGCGCGATCTGATCGGTGGCAAGCCCGATCGTGGCGCCGTAGACCGCGCCCATGCCGAGCAGCGCGCCTTGCGATACCCCCACCATGAGGCAGGCGCCGAAGCCGAGCGGCGAGATTGCGTAAAGCTGGCGCAGGCTCACGCCCTCCATCTGTTCGATCTGCGGCGTCGGGCTGCGGGTCAGCGAAATTGGCACGACAGCCAAAGAAATCAGGATGGCGATCAGCATGAAGGGAATGAAGGAGGCCGGATCGACGAAGGCGAGCAGGTATTGCCCGGCGGCGAGGCACGCAAAGGTGGTGGTCATATAGGCGCCAAGGAGCCGGCCGCGATTCTCGTTGCTGGCCGCCGAATTGAGCCAGCTTTCCGCGACCACATAGAGTCCGGCGAGCGCGACCCCGGTCAGAAAGCGCAGGAACAGCCAGGTCGGCGGATTGGGGAACAGGGCATGCAGCAGCACGGCGGACGCGGCGACCGAGGCGAAGCCGGCGAACACCCGGATATGGCCGACGTCGGAAATCAGCCGCGGCATGACGAAGGAAGACAGCAGAAAACCGCCATAATAGGCCGACATGACGAGGCCGATCTCCGGCGTCGTGAAGCCTTCGATGCCGGCGCGCAGGCCGAGCAGCGAGCCCTGCAGGCCGTTGCCGACCATGATCAGGGCGAGCGCGAAAAACAGCGTCCAGACGGCGCGAATGATCAGAAACATGAACAAGGATGCTCCGTTTGGCCCGCTCTGGCGGGGCAGGATGCCCGCGTTCTGCCCGGCGGGATGTCGGCGTTTGTCCGTGTTTGCCCGGCTTTGCCGGTCCTTGTCTAGAGCGGTTTCCGGCGTTGCCATCGGGGCGTCCGGACGATAAGGCTGGGGGCCATGCCCGCGCCCCTGAAGCCCGCAGACGATGTCTGCCTCCTCCTCGTCGACATCCAGAACGACTTCTGCAGCGACGGCGCGCTCGCCGTCCCCGGCGGCGAAGAGGTCGTGCCGGTGGCCAACGCGCTCGTCGAGCGCTTCGACCATGTCGTGCTGACCCAGGACTGGCACCCGCCGGGCCACCTCTCCTTCGCTTCCAGCCACCCGGGCAAGAGGCCCTTCGAGACGATCGAGATGGCCTACGGCGCCCAGACCCTGTGGCCGGACCATTGCGTCCAGGGCACGCCCGGCGCCGCCTTCCACGCCGACCTCGCGGCGACCAAGGCGGAGCTCGTCGTCCGCAAGGGGTTCCGGCGCGAGATCGATTCCTATTCCGCCTTTTTCGAGAACGACCGGCAAACGCCGACCGGCCTTGCCGGCTATCTCCAGGAGCGCGGCCTGAGACGACTGGCGCTGGCCGGCCTTGCCACCGATTTCTGCGTCGCCTACTCGACGCTCGACGCGCGCCGGCTCGGCTTCGAGGTCACGGTCGTCGAGGATGGCTGCCGGGCCATCGACCTCGACGGCTCGCTCGCCGCCATGACGCGGCGGATGATCGAGGCGGGCGTCGAGATCGCCTCGTCCGCGCGCCTCAGCCGGTGAGCGCGGCGGCCTTCGGGCGGGTAAGCTGGAACACCTCCTCGACCACCGAATAGTCCTTATAGCCGAGCCGGGCGATGGGCTTCAGCGCGGCGGTATCGACCAGCCCGTCATGGATGAAGGCGTCGTCGATATGCACGCCGACCACCTGGCCGAGCACCATGTGGCGGTCGACGGGAATGCCGTCGAGATCGGCGAGATCGATGGTTTGCAGATGCTTGCATTCGAGCGCCGCCGGGCTCTCGCCGACGCGCGGCGGCTTGACGAGGCGGCTCGGCGCCTGGGTGAGGCCGGCAAGCTCGAACTCGTTGACATGGCGCGGCGCCGTCGCCGAGGTCATGTTCATCTTGTCGCGCAGCGCGAAGGTGGCGAGGTTCCACACGAACTCGCCCGTCTCCTCGACGTTGGTCAGCGAATCCTTGCGGCCGGTCGAGGCGAACATCAGGATGTGCGGGTTTTCCGACACCGCGTTGAAGAAGCTGTAGGGCGCGAGATTCACCGCTCCGTCGGCGCCGACGGAGGAGATCCAGCCGATGGGGCGCGGCGCGATCAGCGCCTTGAACGGGTCGTGGCGCAGGCCGTGGCGGTTTTCGATGGCGTCGTAGAACATACTCGCTCTTCCAGTCTTGTCCGTCGCTGTTCGGGTCTCACCCAATGTCGGGCCGTTTCCACTCGAATACAACCTCGCCGAGATCGGGCCGCGGGCGCTCCGGCGGGCGCATCTTCGCGGTGCCGACATAGACGAAGCCGGCGATGCGCTCCTCGGGCGCGAGCTTGAGCGCGGCGCGAACCCGCTCGTCATAGGCGCACCATTCGGTGATCCACGCCGCGCCGAAACCGAGCGCGGTCGCCGCGTGCAAGAGGTTGAAGCAAACGTTTCCCGCCGACAGGCGCTGCTCCCATTCGGGAATTTTTTCGTGCGGCCTGGGCGCCGAGACGACGGCGACGACCAAGGGCGCGCGGGCAAAGCGGCCCTTCTCGAAGGCGATCTGCTGCTCGCTCGCCTCGGGGTTCGTGGCGCGGAAGGCCTCGGCCAGAACATCGCCGAAATCCTCCCGCGCGGCGCCGCGGAACAGGATCAGTCGCCATGGGGTCAGCTTGCCGTGGTCGGGAACGCGGGTTGCAATGGTGAGGATCGTGCGCAACGCTTTTTCGTCCGGACCCGGCGGCCCGAGGCCGGCGGGGGGAACGGATCTGCGTGTCAGCAGCGCATCGAGGGCCGTCGGCATGCGGGTCTCCGGTGTTGGCGGACCTGTTTAGCGGATTTGGCGGAGGCCGCAAGCGGGCCGGCGGGTCGCGTCTCGATTTGAAATTCGGCGGCTGCAGGCCATAAAGGGAAGTGCGGGAAATTAAGTAGCAGTCTCGCCTTTGGGAATGTCCTGAAGGACAGGCTTTCCACCCTTCATCACAATATGGGGATAGGCATAGGCGACAGCCCCTTTCAGCTTTTCGGCTGGCTTACGCAATCCGAAAGTGTGGGTCCGCCCTCCACCGCCTGCGCCTGCGGTGCTGCCCTCATACTTCCAATCGGCTTTTTCGAGAAAGACAACATCCACTCGCCAGATCACAATCGGACGATCCGCCTTGATCGTCTTTGTGGTATCCACAAGATACCGCCAAACGATATACCAACCAGGATGATCGTAGTGCGATTGGATTGCCCACGGCCTGATGCTCCCCTTCGATTCCAATGCAAGCTCTGGTGGCGGGTTCAGCTTTCCTCCCAAAGATAGATCGGGGAAACGCTGCTGGGCAATGTCTGGATGCTTGTGCTTCTTGTAAGGACTCAACGAATCCAGAGCACGCACGCCAAAGGTACCGACGATTCCACTGAAAACATTTGCTTGCTCGAAATAGAGTTCAACGAGATCAGCCGTTTGCTTTTCGACAAAATCGACGGCTCTCACGATGTGTATGGGTTCAAGCCCTTTTGGTAATGCCACCGTCCCCCCTCACCCAGTCCATTGGTGGAGGATGCGCCATTAGGCTTGCACTCAGCAAGCTTCGGTATCGCGCTTACAGCGATCTGAAAATAGCCCGGATCAATCTCGACACCTATGCTCTCGTACCCGATTGAGCAGGCCGCCGCTATGGTCGCGCCACCTCCCATGAATGGGTCCAAGACCACCCCTTTTCCCAAGGGAAGCGAGGCGCGGACGATCTGGCGCATGAAGGCTTGCGGCTTGAGCGAGGGATGCGGAGCAAGCTTTCTTTCATCCGAGCGGGTGGGGGACGATTTGATCACATCCAGGAATGGATCGTCCGCCGATATTCGACGCAGCGCGCCAGTTCCCCATTTCCGCAGATTGTCTTGCACCCGCCCATCGCACGGCTTCCGGAACAAGCCCCACGGTTCCCAACCCGAGCGGGGCATTACGGACACATCGGCAAATTCACGATGCGCATTCTTTGGCCGGTCGCCACCGCGAAGCGTCTGAACGAGACGAATGATCTCGCCTCGTTTCTCGAAACCGGCCGCTATCATCGGCATGTATACGAGATGAGACAAGAGCGGATTGGTTGCCACAAAGACGTGGCCGCCCGGCACGAGAATCCGTATGGCACACTCGGCAAACTCGGTGAAAAAATCGCCGAGATTGGAGCGATCTTGTTTTGTCAGAATGGTGAAGCGCGGCAACGGACTGCGCTTTGAACCATCGAATGTCGGGGGGATGCGCCACACTCCGCCATGGCCGTTTCGGAGCTTTTGTTTTTCAATCTCTGTGTATTCCCTCAAGCCGTAAGGCGGATCGGTCACAATGGCGTGCACGGAATTCGCATCGCGGGCAGCCATCCAAGCAAAAGCATCGGCGCGATGAGTTTCGTATTCGACGGGCTTTGGTTTGCCGCGTCTCTTTCGGTTGGGGCCGATCTCATATTCAGGCGAAGCATTGGCCATGGCAGCCCCCTCAGCCTACCTGATTTCATGATGGATGGTTTTGACGCCGACGGCTTCCATGCACCGCACAAAGAAGACGGCCGCGAAGCTCCCGCGCTCAAAGCCGAGGCCGAATCCACCGGCCCCACGGAACAGGTCGATATCGGTCAACTCCAAGGGTGCGGCCTCCAGGAACAATTGTGGAACACATACAACAACGGTGTATCGGTCGTCAACGGGACATTAGACGCTACTCCGCCGCGCCGCGACCCACTTGACCGCCGATCCGGCAACGGCGCAATACGCTTCCACCCTCCGCAGCGGCGGCGCCGCTGCTGCGGAGGATGGGTCGCTATTGCGCTCTACCTGAGGCACATCCGCGTGGCGTGGAGGCCACGCCCAAACCCACACATCGTCATGCGCGGGCTTGACCCGCGCATCCATGCCGTTACGGCGCGACAAGTCGAGGGGCCAGTGGAATGGGCCGCCGGATCAAGTCCGGCGGTGACGATTGGAAGTGGGTTACCCCCTCCCCGACCCTACCACACGCGGCGGCGGTTCGCCGGACGGGCAAACCGAGACACCAGGGGCTCGGGCGGGGCAAGGCCAAACGCTCAAGCGCCGTCTTGCTTGATAATTCGGCCCGGCGATGCCATGTATAGGCTACACGGTGCACGGATGCCGGGTGCACACTGCATTGCCGCTCATGCGAGCGCCACTCCGCATATGTGAGCATTTCGCCGCCGATGGGATTTTCCGTCGCAGGCGCCAAGGCTCTCTTCTCGCTCCGAGGAGCGGTTCCGATCACGGACGGGTCACATGGTTCGATCGCATAAAAGAGTCTGCGCAGGCCGATGGGCGAGGTGAACGCTTCACCGCGTCGCGACGGCCCGTGCGAGGAAGAGGAACAGGACACGGCCGTGCGCGAGAGCCCCGAGGAACCAGGGGTCGAGCGCAGCATGGAACCAAAGACCAGGCTTTGCCTGATTTGCCGGTCGCCGTTTCCGAGCGCCTGGGCCGGCGAGCGTATCTGCCGCCACTGCAAGTCGAAGTCGTCATGGCGCAACGGCGTGGTCAGATCGTAGCCGCTGGAGCATGTTTCCCGCAAAAGTGGGAACCGGTTTTGCGAAAAGAACATGCTCAAACAAAAAGACAAGAGCGAAATCCGATTCAACTGGAACGGAATTCGCTGCAGACGGTTCCGCGGCATCGGATCGGCACACCGAACGGGCCCCGATCGCAAACCGAGAGCCATCAGTCGAGCCATCGAGAAGCCCAAATGATCCCGCAATGGGCGCGTGCGCGCCGCGTGCGCATTGCAAGATCATTTTCCACGACGCAATAGGGAGCAGCCATGCTGAATGGCACTAAGAAAATCAGGACCAACGGGCGATACGACAGAAATGCCGGGTCGTTTTCCGGCCGCGCCAAGCGGTCGCCATCGACCTCGAATCGACCCCGGGCCGATAGGGTCGGCGTCGCAAACGCCAAACAGAGCTACGAACGCTACATGGCGCTTGCGCACGCCGCCGCGTCGACCGGCGATGCGATCGAAAGCGAGAACTTCCACCAGCACGCGGAGCATTATTTCAGGCTGATGAGGGAGCAGGATCCGGCGCCGGGATAGCGGCATGGAACTTCGGGTCGGTTACGACGTGCGATACGCGTTCCCGCGACCGACCGCGCCCACCTGCCCGCAACGATCGCGACAACGGCCAAGACCATAAGAGGCGTCAGGCGGAAGGGTGGCGCGCGTCGATGCACTTCGAATGATCCCCCAGGACCTCGATGACCCGGCATTCCGCGATACTGCCCCCGGCACATTGTGCGATCATTCGTTCCAGTTCCCGCTTGAGAGCTTGCAAGCGTGTTATGCGACGCTTGACCTGCCCCAATTGCTCACGCGCTATGCTGTCCGCGGCCTCGCAGGATTGGCTCGGACAATCGGCCAGGCGCAGGAGATCTCTGACGGCAGGTAGCGGAAACCCCAATTCGCGTGCATGCCGGACAAAGGCCAACCGCTGCAGGTCCGCCTCGCTATAAAGGCGCTGATTTCCCGTCGTGCGCGCCGGCTCCGGCATGAGCCCGATCTGCTCGTAATAGCGTACGGTTTGCACGTTGCAGCCGGCGGCGCCGGCCGCCTGTCCAATGGTCACAAATCCTGTCATGGGCTTTTCCCCTTGAACCTACAGCGACTGTAGACATTACATTTGCACGATTGATCCAGTTGGAACAATGGTGAGCCGGCCAATGAGCATCGAATGCTGTCATGACGAGCCGAAGTTCGACGGCGCGTCCGTTGGTTTCAAACGAGCATTGTGGGCCGTCATTGCCATCAACGGGAGCATGTTCGTCGTTGAAATGACGGCGGGCGCGCTCGCCGGATCGCAGGCCCTGCAAGCGGACGCGCTGGATTTTCTCGGCGATACCGCGACCTATGCGCTCAGTCTCTTCGTCATCGGCATGTCGCCGCGGGCGCGCGCGAACGCGGCGCTCGTCAAGGGCCTGAGCCTTGGCGCGATGGGGCTCTGGGTCTTCGGTTCGACCGTCTATCAGACCATCATCCTCGGCATACCGCGCGCCGAGGTCATGGGAATCGTCGGCTTTCTTGCACTCGTTGCGAATGCCGCCAGCGTGCTGCTTCTCCTGCGTTACCGGGACGGCGAAGCAAACGTGCGCTCGGTCTGGCTGTGCAGCCGCAACGACGCCCTCGGCAACATCGCCGTCATGCTCGCCGCGGCGGGCGTATGGGTGACCCGGACCGCATGGCCGGATCTGATCGTCGCCGCCCTGATGGCGGGCCTGTTCCTGTGGTCCTCGTTCCAGATTGTCCGGCAAGCCCTGGACGAGCATCGCCAAATGAAAGCTACGGGAGTCGCCGCGGAATGAAGGCATTGGACCTGTTTCAAGGTGGCGCCGAATTGATTTCAGCCTATGACACGTTCCCGCCATCGCCCGGTGCCGCATCTCCTCTTCGCCCTCTTCCTTTGAGGTCCGTGCCGGGGCGTATTCGGGGCGGCGCCGGCCCTAGAGCGGTTTCCGGCCATATGGAACCATTTGACCGGGATGATTTTGCGTCGTGGCTAGGCGCGTTTTGCAGGGCGATGCGGTGTATCGGACAAGAAACGCAACAACGCCACGGCGCAAAAGAACCCGGCCTTCGGTGGGCCAAATCGGCCCCCCGGCTGTGTTGCGACGCTCGCCCGATGCACCACATCGCGCATCGCGCCGCGCCTTGCCGGATGAACCGATTTGGCCCATCAAATTGATCCCATATGGCCGGAAACCGCTCTAGCGGGAAGCTCGACCGAACCCAGTTTCATAATGGGGATGTGGGGCTGGGTATGCGCAGACGCGCTGCCGGCGCCCCCTTCTGGGCGCACCCGCTCATGCGCGCCGATCCGGCTCGATGCCGGCAAGCCGGGCCATCGGCACGCAGCGGCGCTTCGCCGGTCACAATTCGGGCAAACTGAGAGACTACCGGCTGTCGCTGAGCGATGACAGAGGGCGGCGCGCCGTGTATTCAAGCCGCATGCGAGAGCCTTTCAAAGTCCACTGGGTCGCCGTGTGCCTATGCATGCTGGCGCAGCTCACGGCCGGCACGCTGTACGCCGCCGAGCGCCCGGCGATGGTCATCGTGTTCGACGCCACCAACTCCATGTGGGGCCAGATCGGCGGCGCCAACAAGGTCATGCTGCTGCGCCAGGCGCTGGGCCGCGCATTCCAGAACGCAGAGGGCAAGCTCGACATGGGCCTCCTCTCCTATGGCTCCAACGAGCCAGAGGCGTGCACCGCGATCAAGACGGTGCAGCCGCTCGGCCCGGTCAAGGCGCAGGACTATTCCCGCGCCGTCGATGGCGTCACCCTGGGCAAGGGCGGAACGCCGCTCGCCCGCGCGCTGATCGAGGCGGCGGCCCTTGCCGAGCCCGGGAACCGGCCGGCAACGCTCGTCGTGATCAGCGACGGGCTCGACAATTGCCGCGCCGACCCCTGTGCGACGGCGGCGCGATTGAAGGCCCGATTGCCGGGCCTGGTCATTCATGCGATCGCCTTCGACCGGACCAAGAAGGACGATCTCGCCGCGCTCGGCTGCATGGCGAAGGCAACCGGCGGCGTCTTCTTTTCAGCCACCGATGGCGATGAACTTGACAGCGCACTGAGCGCGGTCGTCGCCTTTGCCACCGACGGCTCTCAGCCGACCTCGGCGGAGGAAAGCGCCGAGCCCGAGTTGGTCGATGCGCGGCCGGGGGCACGGCCGGAGTCACCGCCGGCCGGGGCGGAGCCGGAAACGCCGTCATCCGCCACGGCGGAAGGGCCGACGGTGCCGCTGCCGCCGATCATGCCGGACGCGGACGACGCCGAAGGCGCGTCCGCAGAATGGCCGCCACAAGCCAATTCCGCGGCCCGCGAGCCGGAGCCGTGGCCAGAAGCAGACGAGGCCGCGCAGGCAGTCGCCAAGGCGGACGTCGCATCGACCGGAACGCTGCGCCTCTCGGCAAGCTTGACCGAAGATCTGCCGCCGCTCACCGCCGGCCTCGTCTGGCGGGTGTTTTCCGCGACGCCCGACGACGACGGCGGTTTCAAGGTCGTCGCCCGCCGCGCCGACTCCGAGCCGGAATTTACCCTGCGCGCGGGCGACTATGTCGTACACGTCGCTTATGGGCGCGCCAGGGCCGCCAAGCAGATCACGGTGACGGACGGCATTCTCGAGCAGAGGCTGGTGCTCAACGCCGGCGGCCTGCGCCTCAGCGCCTTCGGCCCCGACGGACGAGCGATCCCGGCCAGCAGCGTCTCTTACGCCATCTATTCCTCGGAGCAGGACCAGTTCGGTCAGCGCAAGCTGATCCTCCCCTCGGTGCCGCCGGGCAAGGTCGTCCGCCTCAATGCCGGCACCTATCGCATCGTCAGCCAGTATGGCGACGCCAACGCCGTGGTCCGCGCCGATGTGACGGTCGAGGCCGGACAGCTTTCCGAGGCGGTGGTCAGCCACCAGGCCGTCAAGGTAACGCTGAAGCTGGTCAACGAAGCCGGCGGCGAAGCGCTCGCCGACACCTCGTGGAGCGTGCAGACGCCGGAAGGCGACGTCGTCGCCCAAAGCGTCGGCGCGTTTCCCACCCACATCCTCGCCCCCGGCACCTACTCCATCGTCGCCCGCCACGACGGCATCGCCTATGCGCGCAAATACACCGTCGAGCTCGGCTACGACCAGGAGGTCGAGATCATCGCCGGTACCGTCGAGGGCGAGCAGCCGCTTCCCGTGCCCGTGCAATGACCGGCGCGGACCGGCCGCAGCCGGTACGGTCGCTCCTCCGGGAAGGCGGCCCGCCCTGCGCGTCGGTTCCCTATAACCATGAACCGCTCTAGGCGGCCTGTTTGGTGCGCAGACGCGCGACATCCGGCGCGACCGCCTCCTCGGAAAGCGCCGCGACCGCCTCGCCGAGGGTCATGGCCTTCTGCTCCCTGGAGCCAAGCCGGCGGACATTGACCGTGCCCTCCTCGGCCTCGCGCCGGCCGCACACCAGGATTACCGGCACCTTGGCCAATGAGTGCTCGCGCACCTTGTAGTTGATCTTTTCGTTGCGGATGTCGAGCACGGCGCGCAAGCCCGCCGCGCGCAGCGCGCCATGGACCGTTCGCGCATAGTCGTCGGCGTCCGAGGTGATCGTCGCCACCACCGCCTGCGCCGGCGCCAGCCACAGCGGCAGATGGCCGGCATGGTGCTCGATCAGAATGCCGGCGAAACGCTCCAGCGAGCCGAACATCGCCCGGTGCAGCATCACCGGCACGTGCTTCTCGCCGTCCTCGCCGATATAGAAGGCGCCGAGCCGGCCGGGCAGGTTGAAATCGACCTGAAGCGTGCCGCACTGCCAGTCGCGGCCAATCGCATCGCGCAGCGCATATTCCAGCTTCGGCCCGTAGAAGGCCCCCTCGCCCGGATTGAGCACGACATCGCCGCCGGCCACCTCCACCGCGTGGCGCAGCGCGGCTTCCGCCCGGTCCCAGACGGCGTCGTCGCCGACGCGCTTTTTCGGCCGGTCGGCGTATTTGACGATCACGTCGTCGAAGCCGAAATCGGCGTAGATCGACATCATCAGGTCGTGCACCTTGACGCATTCCTCGGTGATCTGCTCCTCGGTGCAGAAAATGTGCGCGTCGTCCTGGGTGAAATGGCGCACCCGCAACAGCCCGTGCAGGGCGCCGGACGGCTCGAAGCGGTGCACCTTGCCGAATTCGGAAAGCTTCATCGGCAGGTCGCGGTAGCTCTTCAGGCCGTTCTTGAAGATCTGCACGTGGCCGGGGCAGTTCATCGGCTTCAGCGCGAACACCCGCTCGTCCGGCGTCTCGCTGACATACATGCTGTCGCCGAACTTCTCCAAATGGCCCGACTGCTCCCACAGGCCGCGGTCCATCATGTCCGGCGAGTTGACCTCGGTGTAGCCGGCCTCATTCTGACGGCGGCGCATGTAGCCGATCAGCTCCTGGAACAGGGTCCAGCCCTTGGGGTGCCAGAACACCGCGCCCGGCGCCTCCTCCTGGAAGTGGTAGAGGTCCATCTCGCGGCCGAGCCGGCGATGGTCGCGCCGCTCCGCCTCCTCGAGCCGGTCGAGATACTGCCTGAGCTCCGCCTCGCTGGCCCAAGCGGTTCCGTAGATGCGGGTCAGCATCTCGCGGTCCGAATCGCCGCGCCAATAGGCGCCGGCCACCTTCATCAGCTTGAAGGCGTTGCCGATTTTGCCGGTCGAGGGCATGTGCGGGCCGCGGCACAGGTCGAACCATTCGCCCTGGCGGTAGATGCGGATCTGCTGGTCCTCGGGGATCGCGTCGATCAGCTCGACCTTGTAGGCCTCGCCCATCTTGGCGAAGACGCGCTTGGCCTTGGCGCGGTCCCACACCTCCTTGGTGAAGGGGGCGTTCGCCGCGACGATCTCGCGCATCCTGGCCTCGATCCCCGCCAGATCCTCGAGCGTGAACGGCTCGGCCCGCGCGAAATCGTAATAGAAACCGTTCTCGATCACCGGACCGATGGTCACCTGGGTGCTGGGGTAAAGCGCCTGCACGGCTTCGGCCATCACATGGGCGCAGTCGTGGCGGATCAGCTCCAGCGCGCGGGGCTCCTCGCGGGTGACGATGCGGATCTTGGCGTCTTTTTCGATGGGGTCGGCGAGGTCCTTGAGGACGCCGTCGAGCTCCATCGCCACCGCCTTGCGGGCGAGCGAATTGGATATCGCGGCGGCAACCTCCGCGCCGCTCGTTCCGGCCTTGTAGTCGCGCTTTGCGCCATCGGGGAACGTCAAGGAAATCATCGTCTTCTCCTGCTCACTCCTGCTGACCGCGCAGGTAAGCCGTTGGCGTCGGGAAGTGGCGTTGGAAACCCTTCAGTGATCCTGACGCAGGGTGATATGGCGGCCGGTCCAGCGGCCGTAGCGCCACGGCTTATACCAGCGCGCGGCTGGAGGCAATTCCTCCGGCACCGGGTCGTAGCCGCTGGCGCCCCAGGGGTGGCAGCGCGAGACGCGCGCCAGCGCCATCCAGCCGCCGGCCCAGGCGCCATAGCGGGCGATTGCTTCCTCGGCATAGTCCGAGCAGGTGGGCAGATAGCGGCAGGTGCGGCCCATGACGGCGGAAAGGGTCAGCCGGTAGAGGCGAATCAACCCCCTGAAGACCAGCGCCGCGGGGCGGAAGCCGCGGCGAGCGGGCTTTCCGGTTTCCGTCTTCACCGACAAGGCTTTATTTGGCAACAGCACGCTCCGCGCCGTTCGCCGCCGCGCGCGCCTGGCCGACCGCGTCGACGACAGCATCGAAGGTCAGCAGCGTCGAGGCGTGCCGCGCCTTGAAGCCGCGCACCGGCTCAAGGCAGGCGAGATCGGCCCATTTGCCGGTCGGCGGCGGCCCGTCCTCTTTCAGCATCGCGTACATCTGTTTGCGCACCTGGCTGAGCTCGCTTGCGGTCGAGCCGACGACGTGGCGCGCCATGATCGACGAGGAGGCCTGGCCGAGCGCGCAGGCGCGCACGTCATGGGCGAAATCGGCGACGGTGTCGCCGACCATCCTAACGTCGACCGTCACGGTGGAGCCGCACAGCCGGCTGTGGGCGGTTGCGGAGGCCGAGGGATTTTCCAGCCGGCCGATCCGCGGGATGTTGCCGGCCAGTTCCAAAATCCGCTTATTGTATATATCGTTGAGCATGTTTCCTGTCGGCCCGCGGGCGGTGCATGACGGCGTTTTCGTCGCGGCGCAACCCGGTTCTTGGACTTGCGGCCGCGCAACGTGCCAATATATAAGCTTTCCTGTCCTATGACGAAAGCCGATCGCAGGGGGCACCGCCGAAGGGGTTTGCGCGACCCGGCGGGCGGCATCGCCCGCATGGGCGAGAAGATGGCTAAGATGGATCGCTACAAAAAGGCATTGCCTATGGACGCGGTTGTCAAGAAATTCCCGAACCAAGTGCCGCATCTGGGCAAGGGCCCGGACATCGAGAAGCCGTCGCGCGCGGAGGCCGAACAGGCGGTCCGCACGCTGATCGCCTGGGCCGGCGACGATCCCGACCGCGAGGGGCTCCTCGAGACGCCGAAGCGCGTGATCGACGCCTTCGACGAATTCTTCAAGGGATACAAGGAGTGCGCGCTGGACGTGCTGTCGCGCACCTTCGACGATGTCGGCGGCTACGACGATATCGTGCTGGTGAAGGATATCGCCGTTCACTCGCACTGCGAGCACCACATGATCCCCTTCGTCGGCCAGGCCCATGTCGCCTATCTGCCCA
The DNA here is from genome assembly GCA_030688605.1 of Hyphomicrobiales bacterium. Taxonomy (NCBI): domain Bacteria; kingdom Pseudomonadati; phylum Pseudomonadota; class Alphaproteobacteria; order Hyphomicrobiales; species Hyphomicrobiales bacterium. Next base: position 12,289 of record JAUYJB010000098.1, on the reverse strand, counting down.
CCGACAAGGTCGTCGGCATCTCCAAGCTCGCCCGCGTCGTCGAGGTCTTCGCCCGGCGGCTGCAGACCCAGGAGACCATGACCGCGCAGATCGCGCATGCCATCGACCAGGCGCTGAAGCCGCGCGGCGTCGCGGTGATGATCCAGGCGGTGCATCAGTGCATGACCCTGCGCGGCGTCATGAAGCCGAACGTCCAGACCATCACCACCCAGTTCCTCGGCACGTTCCAGGAGGACCCACATGAGCAGCTCCGCTTCATGTCGCTCGTCCGGGACAGGAACTCCGGCTAACCGAATCCAGCGAGGCTAGGGCCATGCCCGCCGCTTCTCTGTTCGCCGAACCCGGCTCCCGCGAAGAGGTCGAGTCGGGTACCAGCTTCACCCCGCGCTTCAACGCCGACGGGCTCATCGGCTGCATCACCTGCGAGGCGGAAAGCGGCGATGTGCTGATGTTCGCCTGGATGAACGAAGAGGCGCTGCGAAAGACCATCGAGACCGGACAAGCGCACTACTGGTCGCGCTCGCGCCGGGAACTTTGGCACAAGGGGGCGACCAGCGGCATGGTGCAGAACGTCGTCGAGATGCGCATCGACTGCGACCAGGATACGATCCTGATGAAGGTGCGCATCGACGGCCCGGTCGCCGCCTGCCACATGGGCTACCGCTCGTGCTTCTACCGCTCGGTTCCCCTGGGCGGCAAAGCCGGGCCGGACACGGTGCTGCATTTCGAGGACACCGACCCCGTCTTCGACCCCGACGAGGCCTATCGCCGCTGAGCGCTTCGGGCCTATTCCCGATTAATCCAACTTTCACGATCCGTCGTTAGGATCGCTTCCGTTGTTGGGACGCGATTTGATGGTCGAAATCGGCATACAAGCCTGGAACGGCAAGCAGACCATGCCCGACGGCGCCGAGCGGCGCGTGGCCCCGCGCCCGCGGCGGCCGAGCATCGGTTTGGCGCTTGGCGGCGGAGCCGCCCGCGGCTGGGCGCATATCGGCGTCATCAGGCAGCTCGTCGAGGCCGGATTCGCGCCCGACGTCATCGCCGGCACTTCGATCGGCGCGGTGGTCGGCGGCTGTTACGCCGCAGGCGGTCTCGACGAACTCGAAAGCTTCGCCCGCGACCTGTCCAAGCGGCGGGTCATCGGCCTGCTCGATTTTCACTTCGGCGGCAGCGGGCTCATCACCGGCGATCGCCTGGCCAAGCTGCTTATGCGCGGCTTCGGCGACACCCGGATCGAGGACCTGCCGCGCCGTTTCGTATGCGTCTCCACCGAGCTGCGCACCGGCCACGAGATCTGGCTCTCCAAGGGAGAGTTGGTGCAATCGATGCGCGCCTCATACGCCCTTCCCGGCCTGTTCAAGCCGGTCAGGGTGCTTGACCGCTGGCTGATCGATGGCGCCTTGGTCAATCCGGTTCCGGTCTCCGTCTGCCGCGCCTTCGGCGCCCGCCTGGTCATCGCCATCAATCTGAATACCGACATGTTCGGCAAGGGCACGGTCGTGCGCGCTCACGATCCGGTGGAGACCTGCCCCGGGGACACCGATGCCGATTGGCCCGACGAGGCGCATACCGGCGTCGACGGCGCCCGCGGTTTGCTGCGCCGTCAGCTCGTCGGCACCCGCGCCGGCCCGCCTGGGATTTCCTCGGTGATGGTCGATGCGTTCAACATCGTTCAGGACCGGATCGCCCGCTCGCGGCTCGCCGGCGACCCGCCCGATATCATGGTCACCCCGAAACTCGCCGATATCGGCATGTTCGAGTTTCACCGCGCGCGCGAAGCGATCGACGCCGGTGCTCGCGCCGGAGACCGCATCCTTGCCGAAATCGAAGGCACGCTGACGGCGCTGGCCCGATAGACCGCTAGAGCGGGATGAGGAAAAGCGGGAACGGGTTTTCCGCCCGCATCCCGCTCTATCTTATTAGAATCGATCACATCTTAGGATTTTGGATCGATTCGATCCAAAATCATCGTGACCTGGAGCGGTTCCCGACCATATGGGACCGATTTGATGGGCCAAATCGGTTCATCCGGCAAGGCGCGGCGCGACGCGCGATGGGGGGCATCTCGCGAGCGACGCAACACAGCCGGTGGGCCGATTTGGCCCACCGAAGGCTGGGTTCTTTTGCGCCATGGCGTCGTTGCATGTCTCCTGAGATGCACCGCATCGCAGATCGACATGCGCCTAGCCACGGCGCAAAATCATCCCGGTCAAATGGTTCCATATGGTCGGAAACCGCTCTAGCCAACGATCAGGCTCACCCAGTGCGTGTCGGGATAGACGACCAGGGCGCCGGCGGCGATGGCGATGCCGTATGGCGCGCCTTCGGAGGAATCGTGAAGCCGCGCCAGCCAGGGCAGCCGCGCCAGGCCCGCCGGCAGCGGCCATGTGCGCGCCGCCAGAAGACCGATGGCAAGCACGCCGCCGCAGAGCGCGGTGGTGATGACGAACGGCAGAAACTCCGTCCATCCGAACCACAAGGCCGTGGCGGCGAGCAGCTTGGCGTCGCCGCCGCCGAGATAGCCGAAGGAGAACAGGCAGAAACTGAAAAGCAGAACCGCAAGGCCGATGCCGAGATGAATAGCGACCGCCTCCATGCCCATGCCGCTGACAAGCGCCACGGCGGCAAAACACAGCAGGAGACCGACCGGCACGCGGTTGGGAATGGTCATCGTCAACAGATCGGTGACCGCGGCGAAAATCAGCAATCCGGGAAAGACCGCCAAAATCAGCGCATCCATGATCATTGCCGACATCTCCCCGCTCCGGCGACCCTCATGGCTGGCGCACAAGCGCCGCTGCCCGCGTGAGCCTTGTCAGCTTAAGCCCGACATTCTAAAGAAACAGTGTGCAAGGCATACGAATGCCGCTTGCGGTTTTTGAGCACCGCAAGCGGCATTCGGAGACGAAGCTTGAGGGAATTGCGGCCGGGGGGACCTAAGTTTCCGCCCGGCCGATTCCCGTCGGATGTCGGCTTAGCCGCCCATCTTGGAATTGATGAACTCGAACTTCGACAGCAGGGTCGCGCCAAGCGTGTTGACGGCGACGATGATGACGACCGAGATACCGGCGGCGATCAGGCCATACTCGATGGCGGTCGCGCCGGACTCGTCCTTCCAGAACCGAGTAATCATCTTGTTCATCGGAAATTCCTTCCTGTCACAGGTTTCTCTCAGCACCAGGTTCGCTGACCAACCCTCTTCGGTCAGACTGAACCGGTAGCAACCCTACGCGGGAGGCGTTACATCGAGGTTAAGATGATCGCCGCAATGCGATCGAAAGAATTGTAAGAAAAATTACTGCATCGCGGGTCAACCGATGTCTTGAGCCTGCGTCCCGGCGCCGCCGGCGGCATGCTGCCTTCGAAGGGCCGCTGAGATGCCCCTTTTTCTCCGCCCGCGGCGCGCGGCGCATGATCGGCGAACTTATTTCCAATTCCTTCACCTTTTTCACCCTCAATGGGCGCAGGCATATGCGTCCTAACCGGAGGGTTGATCCATGAAGCCGCAACCTGCACATCGCACACGCACCGCGCGGCGAGACCTGCGCGGCGCCAAGGCCCTGTGCCTGAGCTTGGGCCTGACATTGGCCAGTCTCGCGCCCGCCATCGGCGCGCCCTTGGCCGACGAACAGATGCTCCTCGAAGTCGACCGCGCCCTGCTCTTGCGGCTCGACCAGCCGGCATCTGCCGTCATCATCGGCAATCCGATGATCGCCGACGCCGCCATCCAGGATCAGCGCATGCTGGTGATTACCGGCAAGAGCTTCGGCAGCACCAATCTCATCGTGCTCGACCGGAACGGCGAGGAAATCATCTCCAGGATCCTGGAGGTGAAACTCGGCGCCCAGTCGGTGGTCACCATGCATCGCGGACCGCAACGCAACACCTACACCTGCTCGCCGGCATGCGAGCCGACGCTGCGGTCTGGCGACTCGAAGGATTATTTCGACGAGCTGCGCGACCAGATTACCGGCCGGCTCGAAACCGCCGCGGGTCAGGCAGGCGTCAGGTAGGCGATTTGCGGCGGGTAACGCCGTTAACCTCTTGTTTAGCAATTCGTAAGATCGCCTCGCGAACCGTCGAAAAAGATCATTTTTCGCCGTCATCTTCAGCATTGTTAAACGGTCTTCCGTTTCAATGGCATGACGCGGCGCCGTTGCGCCCGGCATTGGCTCAAGCCCTTCGATTGACGGACGGAAGCGCACCGACATGGCGGTGGAAAAGGCAACACACCGAGGCGGCTTCGCGACACGGCTGAACGGTCTGTTTAAGCGGTTCCGCAGGAACCGGGAGGGCGTGACCGCGGTCGAGTTCGCGATAGTCTCGATTCCCTTTTTCGGGTTGTTTCTCGGCATCATCGAAGTGGCGCTGGTATTCTTCACCAGCGAGCTCATCGACTCCGGTGTCAGCGAGGCGGCGCGCCTGATCCGCACCGGGCAGGCGCAGATTCAAGGTCTCAGCGAGACCAATTTCAAGGAGCTGGTCTGCGCCAACGTCGTGATCCTGAGCGACTGCGAGAGCAAGATTAAGCTCGACGTGCGCACCTACCGGGATTTTGAATCGACCGAAGCCATGCTCGCCGATCCGATCGACGAGAACGGGTATCTGATCGAAGATTTCGAGTATCAGCCGGGCGTCGGCGGCGACATCGTGCTGGTGCGCGTATTCTACGAATGGCCGATGATCACGCCCAATCTGGGCCTCGGGCCGGGAAATCTCGCCAATGGCGACCGGTTGCTGGCGTCCACGGTGGCGTTCCGCAACGAGCCGTTCTGACGCAGGGGTGGGAGATGGCCGGACGCCTCATAACGGGTTTGAAGTCTTGGTTTGGCGCGCGGCTGCGCGACCGCAAGGGCGTCGCCGTGGTCGAGTTCGCCTTCGTCCTGCCGCTGCTGATCACGCTTTATCTCGGCGTTGTCGAAATCACCTATGCGGTCATGGCCGACCGCCGGGTGGCCGCCGTCACCTCGACCGTGGCCGATCTGGTGGCGCAGACGAGGACCGTCAATCAGGACGAACTCGACGATATCTTCCGCGCCGCCACGGCGATCATGGTGCCGTTCGAGTCGACGGATCTGTCGATCGTCGTCACCAGCGTGGTCATCGACGCGGAGGGAAACGCCACGGTCGACTGGAGCGCGGCAGCCCCGGGCTCGGGACAGGCGTATGGCACCGGAGCCAGCTTCGACATTCCGGAGGGTCTGAGGATCCCCGATACTAGCCTGATCGTCGCCGAGGTCGGCTATCTGTACAACTCGTTCCTCAACCATGTCGTCAGCTCGGGCATCCCGATGTCGGACATCTTCTATCTGCGTCCGCGCGCCTCGGACAAGGTCAATATATTCTAGCCCCCGCCCGGTCCGGTCGATCCGACCCTATGCGCAGCCGCAACGCGTTGGTAATCACCGACACCGACGAAAAGCTCATCGCGGCCGCCGCGATCATCGGGCTCAGCGGCAATCCGAACGCGGGATAGAACATCCGGCCGCGACCGGCACGCCAAGCGCGTTGTAGATGAAGGCGAAAAACAGGTTCTGGCGGATATTGCGCATGGTGGCGCGGCTCAGCCGTCGGGCGCGCAGGATGCCGTGCAAATCGCTCTTGACCAGCGTCACGCCCTCAGCCTTCAGGCCTTCCGGCGACGGAAAGCAAGAAAAAATCTCCGCATGAAGATAGGCGCCGGCGCCAGCCCCATGGCCGGCCCGATTTCACGCACTATTGGCCATAGGGCATGAGCGGCAGACCGGATGTGATCCAGCCCGGCCCGTTGGAACCGCCCTCCATCCCCTCGGCAACGTTGACGACGTTCGTATAGCCGCGGGCAAGAAGCTGGACCTGCATCCAGGCGGCGCGGCCGCCCGAGGAACAGATCAGCGCCACCGCCTTGGAGTGGTCGCCGCCGACGGCCGCATCGAGCCGTTCGAAGAAGCCCTGCTCGTGCATGCTGATCGGCTGTGCCACGGTGGCGATGCCGGTTGCGCGCCATTCGTCGGCCGAACGGATGTCGATCAGCAGGATTTCACCCTTCCCTGCCTGCTCATAGGCGTCGTGGACCGAGATCGCGGGAGCTGCAGCCGCCGCCCCAGCGATGAGAACGAGCCCAAGACAGATAGACAGGAACGCGGATAGACAGTTCGCCCGCCGGGTCATGGCGCAATCCTCCCAGGATTCGCGTGTTGGTGGTTCGAGCCGCCATTATAGGCGGAAATGAAAAAGGTCTCCCGGTAAACCGGGAGGCCGATCGCCCATAACGGGTCCATTCTTCGTTGTTGGGCCGCCGTCTTGGCGATGGTGACCGAGCAGACGGCCGTAATCATGGAAACGAGCCTCATGGCTGTGCCCCTTCAGGTTCGATATTGAAGATCGAGGCGGCTTAATCGAGGGCCTTCGGCCTTGCCGGGGTGCGACTGTTCTTGTGCCCGTTGGGGGTCGCGGTGTCGCGCCAGTCGTATGCCTCTGACAGAAGGACCTGGGAAGGGCCCGATTTGTCGTCAGGAGGGGGCTGAAACAAAATTCTTCGCCGCTTTCAGCAGGCGAATTACACGCCCTTGACACCTGCGAGCCGGTTCGCTATCTCCAAGCCATCTGTTAGCACTCCAGTTAGGTGAGTGCCAGAACCTGTCCAAATCCCATCATTGGTCGCGGCGCAGGCCGCGCATTTGGAGGAACAATCGATCATGAAATTCCGTCCTCTGCATGACCGCGTGCTGATCCGGCGTCTCGAAGAAGAGGAAAAGACCGCCGGAGGCATCATCATTCCGGACACCGCCAAAGAAAAACCGAGCCAGGGCGAGGTTGTCGCCGTTGGCCCCGGCGCCAGGGACGAGAACGGCAAGATTCAGCCGCTCGACGTCAAGAAGGGCGACAAGATCCTGTTCGGCAAATGGTCGGGCACCGAGGTCAAGCTCGACGGCAAGGAGCTGCTGATCATGAAGGAGTCCGACATCATGGGGATCCTGCAATAGCGCCCCTTAGCCGTTCCCGAACACACATTCAATGTCAACCAGGTCGCGCTCAAGGCGGCCGGACCAGAGGTAAGAGAAATGGCAGCCAAGGAAGTAAAATTCGGCGCCGACGCCCGTGAGAAGATGCTGCGCGGCGTCGACATTCTGGCCAACGCGGTCAAGATCACGCTCGGCCCCAAAGGCCGCAACGTCGTCCTCGACAAGTCGTTCGGGGCGCCGCGCACCACCAAGGACGGGGTGACCGTGGCCAAGGAAATCGAGCTCGAGGACAAGTTCGAGAATATGGGCGCGCAGATGCTGCGCGAGGTCGCCAGCAAGACCAACGATATCGCCGGCGACGGCACGACGACGGCGACCCTGCTGGCCCAGTCGATCGTGCGCGAGGGCGGCAAGGCGGTCGCCGCCGGCATGAACCCGATGGACCTGAGGCGCGGTGTCGATCTTGCCGTCTCCGAGGTCGTCAAGGACCTGGAGAAGCGCTCCAAGAATATCAAGACCTCCGCGGAGGTCGCCCAGGTCGGTGCGATTGCCGCCAACGGCGAGAAGATGATCGGCGAGAAGATCGCCGAGGCGATGCAGAAGGTCGGCAATGAGGGTGTGATCACCGTCGAGGAATCGAAGGCGCTTGAGTTCGAGCTCGAGGTTGTCGAGGGCATGCAGTTCGACCGCGGGTACCTGTCGCCGTACTTCATCACCAATGCCGACAAGATGATCGCCGACCTGGAGGAACCCTACATCCTGCTGCACGAAAAGAAGCTGTCGAACCTGCAGTCGATGCTGCCGATCCTGGAGGCCGTGGTGCAGTCAGCCAAGCCGCTTTTGATCGTCGCCGAGGACGTGGAAGGCGAGGCGTTGGCGACGCTGGTCGTCAACAAGCTTCGCGGTGGCCTCAAGGTCGCGGCGGTCAAGGCCCCCGGCTTCGGCGACCGGCGCAAGGCCATGCTCGAGGACATCGCGGTGCTCTCCGGCGGCCAGGTCATCTCCGAGGACCTCGGCATCAAGCTCGAGAACGTCACCATCGACATGCTCGGCCGCGCCAAGAAGGTGTCGATCTCCAAGGAGGACACCACCATCGTCGACGGCGCCGGCAAGAAGAAGGACATCGAGGCCCGCATCAACCAGATCAAGGCGCAGATTGAGGAGACGACGTCCGACTATGACCGCGAAAAGCTGCAGGAGCGGCTGGCCAAGCTCGCCGGCGGCGTCGCGGTGATCCGTGTCGGCGGCGCCACCGAGGTCGAGGTCAAGGAGCGCAAGGACCGCGTCGACGACGCCCTCAACGCGACCCGCGCCGCGGTCGAGGAAGGCATCGTGCCGGGCGGCGGCGTTGCGCTCCTGCGCGCCAAGGTTGCGGTCGGCAAGCTCGGCTCCGATAATCCGGACATCCAGGCGGGCATCAACATCGTGCTGAAGGCCATCGAATCGCCGATCCGCCAGATCGTCGAGAATGCCGGGGTGGAAGGCTCCATCGTCGTCGCCAAGGTGCTGGAGAACAAAAACCCCAATTTCGGCTTCGACGCCCAGAACGAGGTCTATTGCGACCTGGTTCAGGCGGGCATCATCGACCCGACCAAGGTGGTGCGCACCGCGTTGCAGGACGCGGCCTCCATCGCCGGCCTCCTGATCACCACCGAGGCCATGGTCGCCGAGATGCCGAAGAAGGAATCGTCGATGCCGCAAATGCCCGGCGGCGGCATGGGCGGCATGGACTTCTAGGTCCCGCCAGCCAACCGACGGACAAGACGGGGTCCGGCTTTGGCCGGGCCCCTTTTTCGTCCTTCACGCCCAGCCCAGGCGGGCGGCGATCTTGGCGTAGAGCGGGTTTTCGGCCTCGAAGACATGCTCGAGGCTCGAAACCGATATGGTCGCAACGCCGGCCGATTTGAGGTCGGCGATCAGGGAATAGACGCGGCCGGCGGGACAATGCGCCGTCGTGGCGCCGCCGGCGCCCGGCACGGCGAGCGCGATGGCGCCGGCTGCGGCGAGCGCCTTGTCGATGTCCGCCCGCGCCGCAGCCGCGCCGGCAAAGCGTACCTCGCGCACCGCCAGGCCGCGCTGCCAGGCCGCGACCCGCCCCAAGACTTCGCTCAGCACCCGCCGCACCGGCTTCGTCCAGCCGGCCGAAAGCGACGCGGCGAGGTTCGCCTCGCTGCGCAGCATGACGCCGTCGTCGAGCACCTTGAGCGCGTTGGCGGCGAGCGTCGCGCCGGTGGTGGTGATGTCGACGATGAGCTCGGCGCTGCCGGCACCCGGCGCGCCCTCGGTGGCGCCGAGGCTTTCGACGATGCGGTAATCGGCGATGCCGTGGCTGGCGAAGAAGGCGCGCGTCAGATTGACATATTTGGTGGCCACCCTCATGCGCTGGCGCCGGCTGGCATAAAACGCCGCCGCCACGTCGTCGAGGTCGGCCATGGTCGATACGTCGATCCAGGATTGCGGCACCGCGACGGCCACATTGGCGTGGCCGAAGCCGAGCGGCGAAAGAAGCTCGACCGTCACCGGACCGTCGGCCAGCGTCTCGCGCAAGAGATCCTCGCCGGTGACGCCGAGATGGATGCGGCCCGCGACCAGGTCGCGGGCGATCTCGGCCGCCGACAGATAGGCGATCTCGACGCCGGCAACCCCCGCCACGGTGCCGGCATAGGCGCGTCCGCCGCCCATCTGCAGCACCGAAAGGCCGGCGCTGGCGAAGAAGGCGTTGGCGTTTTCCTGCAGCCGTCCCTTGGAAGGGACGCCGATGATCAGCGGCGTGCTCATGAGCCTGCCCCCGATGCGATCAGCCGGTCGACATAGACAGCGAAGCCGACGGCGGGAATCCGCCTGGCCGCGCCGAGGTCGACGAGAAGCCGGTCGTAGCGCCCGCCGCCGGCGATCTGGCCGATGCCGGGCTTTTCGGGATCGCGGATCTCGAAGACGAGGCCGGTGTAATATTCGAGCCTGCGCCCGAACTCCGCCTCGAAGGTCGCGCCGGCCGCCCCCGTCTTCTTCAGCATCGCTTGAATCGCGACCAGCCGCCGCTCGACCGCATCGACGCGGTTTTCAAGATCGAGCTTTTCCGCCTTGACCAGCGCCCGCACCCGCTTGATCGCCTTGAGCGGCCTATCCTCGATGGCGAGATAGTTCCGCACCACGGCGATTGCCCGTTTCGACACCGCGGGCGCCCCGGCGCCGGCGCGCTCCATGAAGCGGCCGGCGATCTCCTCCGCCGAGCGGCCGCCTACGGCCAAGATGCCGGCGAGCGCCAGCACCTCCTCGACGAGCTCGGCCGCAGCCTTCCTGTCGAGGCCGGCGAGCACCTGGGCGAGCGCTTCCCGGCTGGCATTTCCCTTGGGCTCGGCGAGCGCCTGGGCAAGGTCCTCGGCCACGTCGTGGCGCCAGAAATGCCGGCGCAGCCGCCGCCGCCAGCTCTCCGGCAGGTCGAGGCAGTCGAGAAGCGCCGCGAACAGGCCCGGATCGCCGAGCCTCAGCTCGAAGCCGCGCGGCGCCTCGGCGAGCACGCTCTCGAAGGCCAGCTCCAGCATCTCCAGCTCCGCCGCCTCGGCGTTCCGGGCGCCGAAAATCTCGATGCCGGCCTGGTGGAACTCGCCGCGCTCGACGGGCTCGGCGCCCGCCCTGCGGCAGCGGAAGGCGGGTCCGGCATAGCAGTAGCGCGCCTGCTTCGGCGCCGCCTCGTCGAGATAGGCGCGGGCCACCGGAATGGTGAAGTCGGGCCTCAGGCAATATTCGACGCCGGATGGATCGGAGACCAGATAGAGCCGGCGGCGGATATCCTCGCCCGACAGGCCGATGAAAAGCTCGGCCGGCTGCAGGATCGCCGGCTCGATCCGGGTAAAGCCGCGCTCGGAAAAGCGCGCGCACAAGGCCCGCGCCCGTTCGGGAACCGTGGGCGGCGCGGCGTTTTGCGGTTTCCTCGTAGTCATGGCCCGCCCTCCCGCTTTCCGCCGGTCCCAAGTATGCGTTCGATCTCGGAAACGAGCGCGCTTTCCGGCACCGTCACCTGGGCCGGGCGGCCCTCGCGCCAGGTCTCCCGGTCGGCGATCTCCTCCGACAGCCGCTTGCCCTCCGCAAGGTCCTTGACGGTGACCTCGCCCTTGGCGCGCTCGTCGGAGCCCTGAATGACGACGGCCGGCGCGCCGCGCCGGTCGGCATATTTCATCTGCGCGCCCATGCCGCTGGTCCCGGTATACATCTCCGCCCGGATGCCGGCTTGCCTCAGCCGCGCCGCCAGCGCCTGATGTTCGGCGATGCGCTCGCGGTCCATGACCAGGACGACCACGGGGCCGCGGGGAGCCTTGTCCTCAAGCCGGCCGAGGGCGGAGAGCGCCGCCTGAAGCCGGCTGACGCCGATGGAGATGCCGGTCGCCGGCACGTCCTGGCCGCGGAAGCGGCCGACCAGCCCGTCATAGCGCCCGCCGCCGGCGACCGAGCCGAAGCGCACTTTCTCGCCCTTCTCGTTGACCGTCTCGAAGGTCAGCTCGACCTCGAAGACGAGGCCGGTGTAATACTCCAATCCGCGCACCACCGAGGGGTCGATGACGACGCGGCCGTCGCCATAGCCGCCGGCGTTCACCAGGGCGGCAAGCTCGGCGAGCGCGGCGCTGCCGTCACGGCCCGACGGGGTGGCGCCCACCACCTCCTCGAGCCGCGCCGCCGCCTCCTCGGCCGAACCCGAGCGGGGCGCGCCGACGAAGCGGAACACCGCCTCCACCTGATTGGGGCTAAGTCCGGCGCCGCGGGTAAAATCGCCGCTTTCGTCCCTGCGCCCCTCGCCGAGCAGCGCTCGCACGCCATCGATGCCAAGCCGGTAGAGCTTGTCCACCGCGCGCATCGCCGCCAGCCGCTTGCCGACGTTCTCCTCGCCGGAAAGGCCGATCGACTCCAGGACCCCGTCGAGGATCTTGCGGCTGGAAACCCGCACCACATAGTCGCCGCGGGCAATGCCCAGCGCCTCCATCGCGTCGGCGACCATCATGCACATCTCGGCGTCGGCAGTGACCGACGCGGTGCCGACCGTGTCGGCGTCGAACTGCATGAACTGGCGGAAGCGCCCCGGCCCCGGCTTCTCGTTGCGGAACACATAGCCCTCGCGATAGCTGCGATAGGGTTTCGGCAACCGGTCGTAGTTCTCGGCAACGTAGCGGGCGAGCGGCGCCGTCAGGTCGTAGCGCAGCGACAGCCACTGCTCGTCCTCGTCCTGGAACGAGAACACGCCCTCGTTCGGCCGGTCCTCGTCGGGCAGGAACTTGCCCAGCGCCTCGGTATATTCGATCGCCGGCGTCTCAACCGGCTCGAAGCCGTAGCGCTCATAGACGCGCCGGATC
>JAUYJB010000097.1 GCA_030688605.1 Hyphomicrobiales bacterium | reverse complement strand
GCGGCGATGATGCTGCCCGCCATCACCTGATGGGGCGACGCCGGCGTCTGGAGCGCGTGGGGATTGTAGATGCTCTTCTCGACCGGCTGGTTCAGGAAGTCGAGCTTGCGCTGCTGGTTGTTCTGATCGCGCTCAGGATCGAGATTGAGCCGATTGGCGTCCGCTGTCGGCGGGAGGTCGCCCGCCGTCGCGATGCTGGCGCCCTGCCCCGCGCTCGATGTGGCGGCTGGCGCGGGCCGGGTCGCAATCTGGAAGAACACGCCCGCTTCCCGCGCCTTCTGCGCCTGCTGGGCGAGGCGCTGACGCTCGGCCAGGGCGGCCTGGTCGTCCATGCTGGCTCCCGGCGCGATCCCGAGCTGCCGCTGGCGCTCCAGGATGGGCCCGCCGAGATCGCCCGGCAGCGGCGGACCGAGCTGCGGCGTGCCGGGGCGCATCTGCCCGTAGTCGCCGGGCAGGCCGGCGAGACCCTCTGGCGTCGGCTTGCGCTCGGTGTTGTAGAGCTCCTGGCCTTGCTGGCCGATCCGCATCCCCGGTCCCTGGAGCGCCAGCCAGGTCACGCCGAACACGCCGCCGCAGGCGACCGCGGCGATGCCGATCAGGAGCTTGCGCCTGAAGCGAACGGTGCGGCGCGGTGTGGCCTTGAGGACCAGGGTCTCCGGGTCATGCTTGGGAGCCTCCGGTCGCGGGGCGGCGGTGTCCGACATGTCGCCCTCCCCTAGCGGTCGGGCCGCGATTGCGGTCCGGCGCCGGAAGCGACGCCGGAAACGCTGTCGGTACGGCTGATGCGGACGACCTGCTGCGGATCGGCCCCCAGGCGCAGCTCGGCGGCGGCGAACAGGCGGTCGACGATGTAGTAGTTGCGCCGGACCCGGTAGTTGACGAGCTGGTTGTCGCCTGCGGGACCGACCACAAAGAGCGGCGGCGCCTCGCCCTGGTCGATCCGTCCGGGGAACTCGATGAAGACCTTGGACCCGTCGTCGAAGGCGCGCACCGGCCGCCAGGGCGGGCCGTCGCCGGAGATGGCGTAGCGGAACCGCAGGTTCTCCAGGGTGACGCCGCCCGCGACCGGCGTGGCGGCGTCGGCGGTCTCGTTCCGCCGCTGCAGCGCCAGAAGCCGGTCCCGCGGATAGGTCCAGGAGATCGCCGCCATCGCGGTGTCGTCAGTGCTCTCGAGCTGGAGATGGTAGGTGCGCCGGTCGGTGGCGATGACGAGGTTGGTGGCGAGACCCGGCGCGAAGGGCTTGACCAGCACATGGACGCGGCGCGTCTCGCCCGAGCCGCTGGTGGTGTCGCCGACCACCCAGCGCACCGTATCGCCGGCGGAGACGGCCGTCAGGGTCTCGCCCGGCTGCAGTGCGATGTCGCTGACCCGCTCCGGCGCGGCGTAGAGGCGGTAGAGCGCGCCTTGCGTATAGGGATAGACCTGGACGGCATTGATATAGCCGTGGGTGCTGGGCTCCTGGAGCGCCGCCTTGTTGGCGGCGTCGACCTGCTCGGTCGGCGGCCGGTCGTCGGGCCGGCGTCGGGCCGATGGCGGCGGCAGGAGCTGGCCGGGCAACGGCAGGGGCTCGGCGATGGTCACGACCTCGACCGGCCTGGGCACCTCCGTCTCGATCACCGCCGCCTGGAACTCCGCGCTGTCGTAGGCGATGGACGGCGGCGGCGTCCGGCCGGCGCAGGCAGCCAGCGCCAGGCTCGACACGGACACGATCAGAATGGCGCGGATCGGACCGACTGGGATCGGGATCGCGCCGATCGATAAAGAGCGGGTCATTGGGGCATCCTCCCTTCGGGCGCGGTCGCGGGATCGAGCTCGCGCGACCAGGCGATGGCGTTGACGTAGAGGCCGAGCGGGTTCTTCCTGAGCACCTCGGCGCTGCGCGGCGGCTGGATGACGGTCGTGAGGATGGCGGTCCAGCGCTCGGTGCGGGCGAGGCTGCCGCGCTCGTAGACCTGCTCGGTCCACTTCACCTGGAACGATGAGTCCGAGGCGCGCACCACGCTCGTCACCTGGACCGAGACGCTGCGCGTGCCGATGGCGGCGAACGGGTCGGTGGTGCGCGCGTAGTCGTTGAGGAAGACCGCCGCCCGGTCGGTGGCGAAGTCGTAGGCGTCGAGCCAGTTCCGGCGCACCAGCACCGGATCGACCGATACCCCGCGCACGCCCGCGATGAAGCGGCCCAGATGCCACGCGATCTGCGCGTCGGTCGGCTGATAGGTCTCGATCGCTGGCGCGACGGCGCGGACCTCGCCCAGGCGGTCGACCTCCACCACATAGGGCACGACGCGGCTCTGCATCGACTGCCAGGCCATGCCAACGGCGAGCCCCATGCTGAGCGCAAGGCTGCCGAAGGCCATGAGGCGCCAGTTCCTGGCCTGGACGCGCGCCGAGCCGATGCGTTCGTCCCACGCTTGAGCCGCCTTCTGGTAAGGCGTCACCGGCTCGGGCGTCTGGCCGTAGCGCTGGAGGGTGCGTTTGAACTTCATCGCGGATCAGTCCTCCTTGAGGTCTGGGTTGGCCGCGCCGCCGGGACGGTCGCCGTCCCTGATCGCCTGCGTCGCGGCCTGGCGGTGGGCGCGCGCGGCCTGCTCGGCACGCAGGCGCCTGGCCCAGTGGGGCGCGGCGCCGCCGGATGCCGATGCGGGAGCGGCGCGCGCCGACGCCGCTGAGGCAGAACTGGCGCCGCCCGGGGCGGAGCCGCCGGTGGCGCGCCATGCGGCGCCGCGGCCTGCCTGCGCGCTTTCCTTCATGGGTCCGCCGGCGCGGCTCGCCATGGCGCGAACGCCTTGCGCGACGGCGCCGCCGACCGCGCGCGCCACCCCGCCCAGTCCGGCGGCCACGCCAGCCATGCCGCTTGCGCCCGACGTCGCCTGACCGAGCCCATAAGCGGTGGATGCCGCGGCGCCGACCGACGTGCCGGCGCGGATCGCGGCCATGCCGCCGGATCCGGCCGCGCCGAGGCCGCGCATGCCGGCGATGGCGGCACCTCCCGTCAGCATCGCGGCGCCGGCAACGGCACCGGCGGTACCGATGGCCGCGCCGGCGCCAAGCTGCGGCGCGCCGGAGACGAGGCCGGACGCGATGCCCGGACCGAAGATGCCAAGACCGAACAGCGAGAGCGCCGCCAGCACCAGCGACATCGCCTGGCCGATGTCCGGCTCCTGTCCTTGCAGCGCGGCGATGAACTCACCGAAGAAGCTCGACCCGATGCCGACGATGACCGCCAGCACCATCACCTTGATGCCGGACGAGACGACATTGCCGAGGACGCGCTCGGCGAGGAAGGAGGTCTTGTTCCAGAGCGCGAAGGGCACCAGCACGAAACCGGCCAGCGTCGTCAGCTTGAATTCCAGGATGGTGATGAAGAGCTGCACCGCCAGGATGAAGAAGGCCAGGATCACGATGGCCCAGGCGATCAGCAGCACGATGATGGTCAGGAAATTGTCGAAGAAGCTGGTGAAGCCGAGCAGCGCGCCGACCTGTTCCAGCAGCGGATGGGCAGCGGAAAATCCGATGCTCGCCAGCTTGCCGGGCTTCAGCAGATCGGCCGCGGTCAGGCTGTTGGCGGTCGCTTCGAGTCCGAGCCCGGCGAAGGACCGGTAGACGATGTCCGCCAGCATCGAGAAGTTATTGAGGATGAGGGCGAAGACGCCGACGTAGAGGATTTTCTTGATCAGCCGGCCGAAGATGTTGGCTTCGCCGTCCATGGCCCAGAACAGGCCGGCCAGCGTGATGTCGATGCCGATGAGGATGGTGGTAAGGAACGCGACGTCGCCGGTCAGCAGCCCGAACCCGCTATCGATGTAGCGGATGAAGGTCTCCATGAAGCGGTCGATGACGTTGAGGTCGCCCATATTCGCGTTTCTTCCTGGCGCCCAGCCGCTAGCGCGGCGTGTAGGCCGTCCCCGAGCCGAGGAAGCGAGCTGTCGCCGCGCGGGCGGCTTCCTCCGCCTGCGCCTTGCGCGCCTGGTCCAGCGCTTCCGAGCGGTACTGCGCGGCCATCAGGTTCTGGATCTGGAGCTGCTGCTTGGTGGAAAGCGCGAGCAGCTGGTTGGTCGCCTGCTGCGCCTGCAGGCTCCCCACCGCGCCCTGCGAGGCCATCACCAGTTCCGACAGGGTGGCGCCATCGGCCTGGACGTTCTCGACCACCTGCGCCTGTATCCGCATGGTCTGGTGGTACGCGCTCATCGAGTTGCGCCAGCGGGTCCGGGCGTCGGCCACGAACCGGTCGGTCGTCACCGCTGCGTCATATTGTTCGGGGAATTGCTGCCGGAAGGCAGCATCGGTGGCACCGACCTCAAAGGCGATGCCCTGCGCCTGGATCATCAGCCCGTCGATGCGCTGAAGCGCACCGGTGATCTGGCCGAGCGACGAATAGTCGAGGCGCTGAAGGTTCTTCGCCATGTTCTGCAGCATGGTCGCCTGGTTCTGAAGCGATTGGATCTGGTTGTTGATCTGCTCCAGCGCGCGGGCGGCCTGCAGGATGTTCTGGGCAAAGTTCGAGGGATCGAACACGGTGATGGCGGCGGCCGGACCGGCCGGAACCACCGCCATGCCGGCACCGAGCGAGGTTGCGACAGCCAGGGCCGCGAGCGTCTTGCGCATCATGATGATGTCTCCTGTTCTGGGGTGGGGAAATCGCTGAGCAGAGCGGCGGCCCAATCGAGGCCGCGCGCAGCGAGGAAGGCGGCGGCGAAGCCGTCCGCACCCCCCTCGGCGAGGACTTGGTCGATGAGGGTCTGGGAGGCCGGGTCGGACGCGCCGCAGAGCGCGAGCGCGATGGGGCCAAGCCCGAGCTCGAACAGCCGGTTGCCGCGCCGCGATTGCAGGTAGTAGTGGCGCTTCGGGGTGGCGCGGGCGATCAGCTCGACCTGCCGGTCGTTGAGGCCGAAGCGCTCATAGGCGGCCCGCGCCTGTGGCTCGATCGCCCGGTCGTTGGGCAGGAAGATGCGCTGTGGACAGCTCTCGACGATGGCCGGCGCGATGGCGCTGCCGGCTATATCGGCGAGTGACTGGGTGGCGAAGACGACGGCGACGTTCTTCTTGCGCAGCACCTTCAGCCATTCGCGGATGCGCGCGGCGAAGACCGGGTTGTCGAGATAGACCCAGGCTTCGTCCAAAATCAGCAGCGTGGGCCGGCCTTTCTCCCCTGTCTCCGACAGGCTGGCGAAGCGCTCCTCCAGCCGATGGAAGAGATAGGTCAGCACCGGCAGGACCACGCCGGCTTGCGACATCAGCTCCTCGGTCTCGAAGCACTGCACGTCCGCCAATGCGAGCCGGTTCTCGGCGGCGTCGAGCAGCCGGCCGAACGGTCCGTCCAGCGTGTAGGGCATGAGCGCGGCCTTGAGCGCGTTCGATTGCAGCAGCACCGAGAGGCCGGTGAGCGTGCGCTCCTCGACCGGCGCAGAAGCCAGACTGGTCAACGTCGACCAGACGGCCTCCTTCACCTCCGGGGTGACGACGACCTTCTCGTGCGCCAGCAGCGCGTCGATCCACTCGGCGGCCCAGCTTCGCTCGGCCGGATCGTCGATGCCGCGCAGCGGCTGGAAGGCAAGCGAACCGTCGGAGCCCAGCGCATGATGCTCGCCGCCCATGGCGAGCACGGCGGCGCGCGCGGAATACCCCTTGTCGAAAATATAGACCTGGGAGCCGGCGTAGCGGCGGAACTGCAGTGCCAGCATCGCCAGCAGCACCGACTTGCCGGCGCCGGTCGGCCCAACGATGAGCATGTGCCCGACGTCGCCGACATGGGTGGAAAGCCGGAACGGCGTCGAGCCGCTGGTCTCGGCATAGAGCAGCGGCGGGCCGTCCAGGTGAGCATTCCGCGCCGGTCCGGCCCACACCGAGGACAGCGGCATCAGATGGGCGAGGTTCAGCGTGTGGACCAGCGGCTGGCGGACATTGGCGTAGACATGGCCGGGAAGCGACCCGAGCCAGGCTTCCACCGCATTGACGCCTTCGCGCAGGCAGGTGAAACCGAGGCCGTTGACGATGCGCTCGACGGCGCGGGCCTTCTCGTCCGCCCGAAGCCGATCGGTGTCCGAAACCGTGATGGTCGTGGTGAGATAGCCGAAGGCGACATGGTCGCCGCCGAGCGCCTGGAGCGCCAGGTCCGCGTCCACCACCTTGTTGTCGGCGTCGGAATCGAGCAGCTGGACCGGCTCGTTGTGGATGACTTCGCGCAGCAGCACGGCGATCGACTTGCGCTTGTTGAACCATTGGCGCCGGATCCGGGTGAGCGCCTTGCCGGCCTCTGTCTTGTCGAGCGCGAGGAAGCGCGTCACCCAGCGATAGGCGAAGTCCTGATGGTTGAGCGCGTCGAGAATCCCCGGCCGGGTCAGGTTGGGGAACCCGAGGATGGTGAGCGTGCGCAGGTGCCACTCGCCCAGCATCGGCTCGATGCCGCCGCTGAGCGGCGTGTCGACCAGGATGGCGTCGAGATAGAGCGGGGTCTCGGGGGCGGCGACCGGATGGCGCCGCGTGGAAATCGTGCCGTGGAGGTAGGTCAGGGTCTCGGCGTCGTCGAGCGCCCGCACCTCCGGCATGAAGCCGGACAAGAGGTCGAGCACGCGGTCGGTCTCGGCGATGAAGCCCGTGAGCTCCTGCCGCCAGTCCCGCCCCGTCTCGGGCGTGTCCCGCTCCATCAGCGCGCGCTCGGCCCTGGCGACCTGGTCGGCCGGCGGCAGGTAGACCAGAGTCAGGTGATAGCGGCTCTCGAAGTGCTGGCCGCGCCGCCCATCGAAGGCGGCGCGGCGTTCCTCGTCGACCAGCCAGGAGGCCGGATCGGGGAAGCGCGCGTCGGGATAGCCGAGCGCCTCGACCCGCTCGGCCTCGAAGAAGAGCGCCCAGCCGGAGCCGAAGCGGCGCAGGACATTGTTCGCCCGCGCGCACGCGCCGACCAGCTCGGCGTCGGTCGCGCTCTCCAGGTCGGGGCCGCGGAAGCACAGGGTCCGCTGGAAGCTGCCGTCCTTGTTGAGGACGGCGCCGGGCGCCACCAGCGCCGCCCAGGGCAGATGATCGGCCAGCCGGTCGGCGGTCCGGCGGTATTCGGCGAGGTTCAGCACGACCACCATCCCTTCTGACGAAGGTGGCGGGCGAGCACGGCGGCGAAGTCGGGATCGCGCCTGGCGGCGAACACCGCCAGCGTGTGACCGACGATCCACAGCACCAGGCCGGCGATCCATTGCTGCAGGCCGAGCCCCATGGCCGCCGCCACGGTGCCGTTGACGATGGCGATGGCGCGCGGCGCGCCGCCGAGCAGGATCGGCTCGGTCAGCGCCCGGTGCAGCGGCGCCTCGAACCCCTCGATATGGTGGATGCCGTCCGGCATCAGACCAGCGCTCCGCCGCCGAAGCTGAAGAAGCTGAGGAAGAACGAGCTGGCCGCGAACGCGATGGTGAGGCCGAACACGATCTGGATCAGCCGCCGGAAGCCGCCGCTGGTCTCTCCGAAGGCAAGCGTCAGGCCGGTGATGATGATGATGATCACCGCGACGATCCTGGCGACCGGCCCCTGGACGGACAGCAGCACCTGTTCCAGCGGCTGCTCCCAGGGCATGCCCGAACCGGCGGCGTGCGCCGTCCCGCAAAGCAGCAGCGTGACGGCCGCGGCGCCGGCAAGCGACCGCAGGAAACACTTTGTCGAAGCGTGGGGAGCCGGAAGGGACGTGGACGGACACATGGTAGTCGCTCCTTTTCACAGGGCATGAAGCCGATGGGGTGCGAGCTCAGTGACGGCGTAATCGCCGTCGGCATCGAGGCCGGCGACCTCGGCGATCGTCTCGATGCGGCGGCCCGTGCCGCGGCCCTGGATGAAGACGACGAGATCGATCGCCTCGGCGATCAGCCGGCGGGGGACGGTGACGACGCTTTCCTGCACGAGCTGCTCGAGCCGGTAGAGGGCGGACCGCGCGGAGTTGGCATGGACGGTGGCGATGCCGCCTGGATGACCGGTGTTCCAGGCCTTGAGCATGTCGAGGGCCTCAGCGCCGCGGACCTCGCCGACGATGATGCGATCAGGGCGAAGGCGCAGGGTGGAACGGACCAGATCCGCCATGGAGACGACGCCCGGCCGGGTGCGCAGCGCGACGCAATCGGGTGCGGCGCATTGCAGCTCGCGGGTGTCCTCGATCAGGATCACCCGCTCGTCGAGCCCAGCGATCTCGGCCAGCAGCGCATTGGCGAGCGTCGTCTTGCCCGAGCTGGTGCCGCCCGCGATCAACAAATTGCGCCGGTCACGGACGGCCGTGCGCAGCGCGTCGGCCTGGACCGGCATGACGATGCGGTCGGCGACATAGTCGTCGAGCGTGTAGATCCTCGCCGCCGGCTTGCGGATCGCGAAGCACGGCGCCGTCGCCACCGGCGGCAGCAAGCCTTCGAACCGTTCGCCGGCCAGGCCGTCGTCGCGCGGCGGCAGCTCGGCGCTGACCACCGGATTGCCGGCATGGGCCTCGGCGCGGACATGGCTGGCGACCAGGCGGATGATCCGCTCGACCTCGGCCGGCGCCAGCCGGGCGCCGGTTTCGATCCGGCCCTCGCCAAGCCGGTCGAGCCGCAGCACGCCGTCGGGATTGACCATCACCTCGATGACGGCGGGATCGGCGAGCGCGGCGGCGATCGCCGGTCCCATGGCGGTGCGCAGCATGGCGCGCCGGCGCTCCTGAGCTTGCAGGTTGTTCCGGGCCTCCGGATGGGACAGGCTCATGGTGCACCCTCCCCCTCTCCGTTACCGGCTCCGTTCCGGCTCAGCGTCCGGCCGCCGGCCGCAAGCTGGCGGCCGACCTGGTCGACGAAGGCCTGGAATCGGTCGCGCCCGACGGCGCGCGCGGCCTGGTCGGCTTCAGGGAGCGGCGCGGTGACCGTGAGCTGGTAGCGGACGAACAGCGCCAGGCTTTCCAGCAGGACCTGCTGGTCGCGCTCGATCCGGTTGAGCTGCGCGCTGATCCGGTTGAGGCGCAGGCCGAAGCGGTCGTCGAGTTCCTGCGCACCGCGGCGGTTGAGCCAGGCCGCCACCGCATCGGCCAGGATGGCGGACTTCGACGCGCCGGGCTTGGCCGCCAGCGCCTCCAGCTTCTCGCTGAGATCGGCGTCGAGGAAGAGCTGGTGGCGGGCCCTGGCGCGTTTAGTGGGACGGTTCATCGGATGGCCCCCGTCAGAAGTTCGGCAGCAAGTCGTCATCGCGACCCGCGCCTTCGTTCATGGCGTGGGCGCGCGCGACCGTGTTGAGACCACGCAGTCGGTCCATGGCACGCTTGTCGGCGGCGGTATCGGACTCGTCGTCGGCGAGACCGAGCGGGTTGTCGCGCTCGGGCGCGGTGGGCTTGGCGATGTCTTCCTCGGGCAGGCCGTGATGGCGCTGCTGCTGCAGGCCGCCCTCTTCTTCCGCGATGCCGGCCGCCTCATCGGCAGCGGCGACGAGGCGGAGATGCGGCCCGCGCACCTGCCCGCCCCAATCGTCGGGACGCGGGGCCGGCTTGTCCCGATAGGCGCCATCGGAGAGCAGCGGCGCGTCCGCGACGCGGGCGGTGAAGTTGCGGTCCTCGTAGTAGCGGAGCTTCCTGGCGCGGATCGGCGGGAGCCCGGAAACCAGTACCAGCTCGTCGGCCGGCGGCAGCTGCATCACTTCTCCTGGAGTCAGCAGCGGCCGCGCGGTCTCCTGGCGGCTGACCATGACGTGGCTGAGCCAGGGCGCCAGACGATGGCCGGCATAGTTGCGCTGGGCACGCAGCTCGGTCGCCGTGCCGAGCGCGTCCGATATGCGCTTTGCCGTCCGCTCGTCGTTGCTGCTGAAGGCTATGCGAACATGGCAGTTGTCGAGGATGGCGTTGTTCTCGCCATAGGCCTTGGATATCTGGTTGAGGCTCTGCGCGATCAGGTAGGCGCGGATGCCGTAGCCGGCCATGAAGGCGAGCGCGGTCTCGAAGAAGTCGAGCCGTCCGAGCGCGGGGAACTCGTCGAGCATCATCAGGAGTTGATGCTTGCGGCGCTTGCCCGGATCGCCTTCCAACCGCTCGGTCAGCCTGCGGCCGATCTGGTTCAGCACCAGGCGCACGAGCGGCTTGGTCCGCGAGATGTCCGACGGCGGAATGACGAGGTAGAGCGAGACCGGCTGCGCCGCATCGACCAGGTCGACGATGCGCCAGTCGCAGGCCGCCGTCGTCGCCGCCACCGTCGGATCGCGATAGAGGCCGAGGAACGACATGGCCGTGGACAGCACGCCGGAGCGTTCGTTCTCCGACTTGTTCAGCACCTCGCGCGCCGCCGATGCGACCACCGGATGGACTTGGGGATGATCGGGCGTGCCGAGATGATTGGTCGCCATCATCCGGCGCAGCGTGTGGGCGAAGCTCCGCTGCGGATCGGAGAGGAAGGTCGCGACGCGGGCGAGCGTCTTCTCTTCCTCTGCATAGAGGACATGCAGGATGGCGCCGACCAGCAACGAGTGGCCGGTCTTCTCCCAATGGCTCCGGCGTTCGAGCGCCCCTTCGGGGTCGACCAGGATGTCGGCGATGTTTTGGATATCGCGGACCTCGTCCAGTCCCTTGCGCACCTCCAGGAGCGGGTTGTAGCGGGCCGAACGCGGATCGGTCGGATTGAACAGCAGGCAGTGCGAGAACTTCGAGCGCCAGCCGGCGGTCAGCTGCCAGTTTTCGCCCTTGATATCGTGAACGACCGCCGACCCGGTCCAAGACAGAAGCGTCGGAATGACGAGGCCGACGCCCTTGCCCGAGCGGGTCGGCGCGAAGGCCATGACGTGCTCGGGTCCATCATGGCGCAGATATTGGCCACCGAGACGGCCGAGGAAGACACCGGCGGCCCGGAAGAGCCCGGCATCATCGATCTCACGTTTGTTCGCCCAGCGCGAGGAGCCGTAGGTGGTGACGAGCCGGTTCTGGCGCGCCCGCCACAGCGAGCCGACGACGGCCGCGGCGCAGCCCATGAAGCCGCTGGCCCCCGCCAGAATGCCTGCCCGATTGAAGACGTCCGGGGCGTAGGCCTCGTAGGCGTACCACCACTCGAACAGCTTCCAGGGTTGATAGACCGGGATGCCGAACAGCACGACCCAGGGCACGCCCAGTTGCGCCTGATAGCCGAGTTGGAAGGCCGCCCACTGCGTCGCCGACCAGACGCCTGCGATCACGATCGCGAACACGACGAAAATCTGGCCGATGAGCAACTTGGTGGGGGTCATAGCCCTCGTCCCGGACATGCGCCGCACCGATGCGACGCAACCGGATCAAGGGTCTGTCAAAAGCCTGGAATCGCTTAGAGCCTCCATTTACGCTGTACAGCGATGAAGGGGCGTTTATTTGCCGGGCCGGGTTGAGTCGATTGCCGTAGTGGCCCGCTTAGCGCCATAGGCAGACAATTGCAGTCGCCATTATTGGCCGGCGATGACAGGAAGGTCGCGGTCGACAGGAACCGAGGCCGGTTCGGCTGTGCCTTGCACAGGCTTGGGCTTTCTGCGCTATCGGGTGAGCGTCGATTCAATGGGCTCGCTCGGTCCGTTGTGGGAGGACGGCACCAGCGATAGCCTTCACAGTAGGCACTAACTCAACAGTGATCAGGATGCGACCGGAACCCGACAATCGCGAGCACCATCGACAACGCTCAGAGTTCATCAGAAAGCTAGTTCAAAGCCAGTTCGACCAGCAGCCCATCAATGATCAGTACGTGCAGGGCTCGCCCAGAACAATCGTGCAATTTTGGCACAACCTACGACAGTTGCCGAAGGACGTCGAAGAATGCGTTGCCTCTTGGGTCCGCTGGGAGACGAAAGGCTTTAGGCATCGATTGTTCGACGAGCGCAGTGCCACGGCATTTATCGGTCGCTCGTTGGGTACGCGCCACGAGCGCGCCTTCGAACGTTGCTACCACCCGGCCATGCAGGCTGACTACTTCCGGCTCTGCTACCTGTTAGTCGAAGGCGGCCTCTATGTCGATGCGGACGACGTCTGCGTTTGTACAGACATCGGTTGTTTGTTTGACGAGGGTCGGCTGAAGGTCCAGCCCCTGTGCTACGACATCGATTCTGGAACAATGGTGAACCCGTCCATGTTCTTACGTGTTGATGCCTACGCCTCAAGCTGGATTTTCTACTTCAATAACAATCCACTCATTGCAAATCGGGGGCATCCGATCATCGGAAATGCGCTCATCCGGGCAACAGGTCTTCTCGAGTCCGTCGGCGAGGACGAGTTGCCGGAAATCCAGGCAACGACAGGTCCGGGAAATCTTTCGAAGTCGATTTTTGATTTTGGTACTAGCTCGGGAGGTGTCGAAAACGATCTGATGATACTACGGGACTGGGATTCATTTTCCGTCTCAAGATGGCCATTGAGTTACCGCAACGATGCCAGGAATTGGCGACTCTCCAATCAACAGAAGTTCTATCGTAACGGCGCGTAGTTCCCAAATGAACCTTTCGAAGCCCCTGCGCGCGGCATCGCGCCTTCTGTATTCACTCTTCTTGAAATGCCGAACTCACCTGCCGCGGCAGCAGTGCCTTGCATTCATGTCGCCCTCTGATGGTCGGCGACCCGGCATAGGCCCGATTTTCGTCATCAACTTAGACAGGCAGCCGGACCGCTGGACTGACGTGCGTCGCGAGCTCGACCGCATCGTAGACGCCGTCGGCAAACCGCTGTCGGAGCGGGTCGTTCGGTACTCGGCATACGATGCGCAGGCCTATACCGACAAATTATATGACACTGTTGACATCGAGCCTTTTTACAAACTCGGCGACCAGCTGTTCGTCGAACCGCAACCTCACGCAGTCCCAGACGCGTTCGATTTGGAGCGCTCAATTAGAATGAGTGGCGCAGAAGTCGCCGTTGCATACTCGCATATCGGCATCTGGAAAACGATTGCACAGTCCGATGCCCCTTATGCCCTTGTACTCGAGGATGACGTCTGGTTCGAGCGTAGCTTTGGGCGGCTTGTCGATCAGGCTTGGCGCGAGATGGAAGCCGCCGACCGCACCAGGCCTGCGTTCGATGTGTTGTAGCTGTCTTACAAGGAAGTGCGCCACGGTGCTCCAAAGGAATTGATTTCAAAAAGCGTGTTCCGCCCGGAACGCGGCCTCTGGCACCTGTCCGGGTATGTGCTGTCGAAGAAAGGCGCGCAGGCGCTGCTTGGGCTTCTTCCGTGTCGCGGTCCCATCGACCTCTGGATCAATCACAAGTTCCAAGAGATGGACGTCCGGGCTTTGCGCCGCTCAGTGATCAACCAGCGCCTCGATCTCAACTCGACGAACTCATACTCGATCCTGCCGGCACTGAGCCGGATCGGTATCCTAGAGAGCGGTGACGCGGCGCTTTTTCAGCAGCGACCGACTCACTCTCCCGTGTTCGCGTTCGGCACCCCGGGATCCGGGCTTTCATCGCTCGCTATGGCCCTCTCGATGCTTGGCTATCGCTGCTGTAGTGATTTTGACCGGATTCCGGAATGTGAGTTAGAGGGTCTTCTCGCCGGCCGCACTGATCGCGTTTTCGACGCCTACGTCAACATCGAATCGCTGAAGCCGCATGTCCGTGTGCTCACACAGCGCTATCCGCGCGCCAAGTTCATCGTGATCGACGATGTAGCGGGGGCCGCTGATCGCCAAGGTGGCAGTGTACTGAACGAACTGGAAGGGGCAGACGTACTTCGTTTGCATGGTGAAAACGCCAACACTTGGCGTGCGCTTTGCGAGCACGTGAGGCTCGCACCGCCGGGTGCGCCCTACCCGGCTGTTCGGGATATTAGACAGCGAAGGTATCGGTGTGCCCCGACCGACACGCTAACGACCCGCCCAGCGAAGTGGCTTCGGCGCGACCGGTCACCGTGGGTCGTGAAGCCGCGTGCGGGTTGGGCGGGAATTAGCGCGAGCTCATTCGATCGGCTGGAATCATCAGCCTCATCGCGAGTGCGCTTCGAGGATGATCTAGGCGATATCCAGTCGGCGCGGTGGCTGTTGCGAAACGACACGTTCCCCGGAAACCTTGGACTGTTTCGTCCGGCCAACGTGACCCCGCAACCGAGCGGCGGCCTTTCACTCACGGTCATCGAGGAGCCGCTTGGCGTTCGGAATCTTAGCGCGGCGGCGGTCTTGAGCCGAGGCAGTTTCCTATTCGGGCGCTTCGAAGCCACGCTGCAAGCGACGAACGTTCCGGGCCTAGTGACCGGCTTCTTCCTTCACCGCGATTCGCCCCGACAGGAGATCGATGTCGAGATCGCAGGAAATCGCCCGGACCGACTTCTGGTCAACGTGTTCTACAACCCGGGTCCCGAGGGCGCGAAATTCGATTACGGCGACCGGGGAACGCCCGTTAGCATTCCATTGGGGTTCGACGCATCAAAAGCCTTGCATCGGTTCGTCATTGAATGGGATCCATGCGAGATTCGGTGGTTCGTCGACGATGAACTGGTTCACCGTCGCGCTACATGGGACCCGACCCCCATTCCGCACCTGCCCATGACGTTACATGTCAATACGTGGCCGACCCGTTCACGAAAGCTTGCAGGCCGGTTGGCGCTCCGCTCGCTGCCCGCGTCAGCGATCGTGCGCCGAATCGCCGTTGACGCGTTCAATGCGGACGCGCAGCCACCATTAGCGTCCGCTTCGGAGGATATTTCGAACATGTCCGTGGCTCAGCTACAGCAGGAAACCGGCGATAGGTGACCGCTTTGGGTCAAAAATCGACCATTTACGACACCGACGGTCCACCCCGCTGCCGCCCGATGGTCCAGGAGATGCTATCGCCGCGCACGATGCCGGAGACCTGCTTGCCCAGATGGCGCTCCAGCACGGGCCGCCATGGCACCAGCGTGAACTCGCGGGCTTTCTCGATGACGGCGAACCGGCCGCTCGCCAGATCGACATGCCGGCGATAGATGCCTTCGACCTTCTCCCGCGACTTGGTCTCGACATAGCTCAGCCGCAGATCGCTCGATAGCTGACCGGCGACGCGCGCAAGCTCACGCCTGCGCAGGATGCCGAGCAGATTGGCGCGATAGACGATCCGGTCCTGCTCCTCGCGGGCGAGATCCTGCGCGATCAGCCATTGCCGCCGCCGCGCTCGCGCCGCGCGCACGTCCCGGCCGAAGCCCTCGTCGCGCACGGGTTCCGGAGTCTCCGCGACAAGCTCGCGGTCGAGCCAGGTCGCACCCTCGGCGCCGACCTGCCGCTCCAGCGGCAGCGACGACAGCGTTTGCACCACCACGGGCGAGGCCTGTGCCTGGCGCCGCTCGAACGCCGCCGCCCGCTCTAGATGGTCGGGGGCGATCACCCAGGTTCCATCGGGCTCGCGCTCGACGCCGCCGGTGACGCGCCGGATCGCCTCCAGCCGGCGCACATGGGTTTCGGCAAAACTGGCGCTGGCGGACGGGTCGTGACGGAGGTGGATATCGACGTCATACCGCCCGCCATTGGCGGCCGCGATCTCGGACACCGTGCGATCGACCTGCCGGGGCTCGGGGTGCTTCGGGTCGATGCGCACGATGGCGCCTTCGGGTGTGGGCTCGGTCGCTTCCCCTTTGCCGATGTCCACATAGTGGGTGCGGCCGTCGAGAGCGTCGACGATCAGGTAATGGTGGTCGTTGATCTCGTCGGACAGGCCCCGTGCGACCACCCGGCCGGTGATCGGGCGGCTGTCCTTCGCGGCCGGGTCGAAGATGACGTAATCGGCGGCGGCGCGCGCCACACCCTTCTCCACCATCTCGCGATGCATCGTCTTGATGATGTCGCCGCGCTCGCCCATGCGCTTGAGCGTCTCCTCGAGGTCGTCGGCCAAGCGCCACTGGCCCGGCCGCACTTCCCCGGCGAGTCCCAGAGCTTTGAGCTTCTGCAGACGGCCGGCCCGCAAGGTCTGCTGGAAAGCGTCCTTGTCCGTCGACCAGACCAGCCCTTCCCCATCCCGGCCGCGCAGCAGGCGCCGGTCGATGCTGGCGAGCCGCTCCTGTTGGACTTCGTTGCGCAGGCGGTTCTCGATCTCCAGATCGGAACGCGGCCCGAGGTCCAACGTCACCAGTTCCGCCGCGCGTTCGCGCATCCCTTGCGTGATGTATTCGCGGGCGATGACGAGATCCTTGCCTCTCTCATCCTTGCCGCGAAGGATGATGTGGCTGTGCGGATGGCCGGTGTTGTAGTGATCGACCGCGACCCATTCGAGCTTGGTGTCGAGGTCCTGCTCCATCTGCGCCATCAAGCGCCGGGTCAGCGGCTTCAGGTCCTCATACTCGACGCCATCCTCCGGCGCGACGATGAAGCGGAACTGATGCCGGTCGCCGTCAGCGTGTTCCAGGAACGCCTTGCCGTCGGCGCGGTCCTGCTCGGCGCTGTAAAGCTGACCCGGCTCACCATCGCGCGTAACCCCGTCGCGCTGGATATAGCGCAGATGCGCCAGCGCGCCCTTCATGCCCTTTCCCGCGAGCTTGACGATACGCGACTTGACCACGACGCGGCGGCTGCGGAACGCCGCATGGCGGTCGCGCGAACCAAGCACCCGGCCGACGCTGGCGCCGCGACCGATCTGGCTGCCGTGGAACTTTGCCTTGCGTGCCGACGATCCGCTCCCCACGTGCCCGCCGGCGAGCATCGTCGCCTGCAGCACCCGGTGCAGGTATTTTCGGCCGCGTTTGCTGCCGCGCGAGCGTATCTTCCCGAGCTTCGGTTCGAACTCGTCGTCGCGCGTCATGACCACGCCTCACCGACGATCCAAGGTGTCCAACAGCGTGAGGAAGCATCGCCCGCGTGCGGGCCGCAAGGCGTCTCCATCGCCATGCTGTAAATCAACGACTTACAAGAACACGTCTCCATGGACGCAGCACCCGTCTCTATAAATAACGATGTGCAGACAAGGACATGGGCGTCTCGTGGAGACAGCCCTTTTATCTTGCCTTACGCGACTTCCGATCTGCTCTCCGCCCGTCCTGCGCTCAGCTACGATCTCTTGCCCGGTCTCGGCTCAAGACGATGCCCATGCACCAGGTGGATTCGTCGCCTGAAATGATGGGAGCGACGCCGTGACGACGCCGCTCCCGAAATGGCTGGCTGGGTCATCCACCGCCCGCTAGAAACGCCTTTTCCGCGCTCTCGAAGCTGTCGAAATGACGCAGACGGAACATCCAATGGACGTGACGTTCGGCATCCACGACGCAGGTCGCGACGTAGTAGCGGCTGCGGAAATAGCCGACGATCGACACGAGCTCGGACGCTTCGTCCGCTTCATCGAGGCTCTCATAGGCGCCGAGATTCATCTCCGCGATCCGCCCGTCCCAGTGGAAATCGGCGCGTTCCGCGTCGATGAAACGCTCGGCGATGGACAGGATTCCGTCGCGACCGAACTCCTGCGCCAAACTGTCGAGAAGCTGCGGGAAGCGGTCGAATTCGGCATGCGGATGGATGTGAAGCGTGGTCATCTGAACCTCCAGGGTTGCTATCCTCCTCATCGAGAACAGGCCCTGGCATCGGCCGGCGAAGCGGCGGTCAAGGACGCCGAAGGCGCCGCGCAGCGGGGCGTGGGGGAGCCAAAATGCGCGAGCATTTTGGGGGGACCGCGCATCCTTGACGGGCGCTTCGTCCTGGCTGGTAGGATAGACATACCGAGACGAGGCCTCTCTCTCCGGCAGGGCTCCGATAGCGCCATCGCCCTTCATCGCTGGCCACCCGGCACGGTGGTCAGAGGGACAAACAGGTCGCTGGAGGCTGACGCTTTCTCGGCATTTGATGATGCATCGGCGGCGGTTCGCAGCGTGAAGAACAGCCGCGTTCCCGATGGCACGGGAGGCAGCGACGGCGGGCTTGGATCAGCTTGCGCGATAGTAGCGAGATAGGCGCGCGTCTCGGCCGGCAGAGGCCGGCCATCGTGCAGATGCTCGTCATAACGCTCCGGCCCGGCATTGTAGGCGGCGAACAGGCCCGGATAGCCGTAGCGGTCGTACATCGCGCGCAGATAGGCCGTGCCTGCCAGAATATTGTCGCGCGGGTCGTGGGGATCGGGGCCGAGACCATGCGCGCGCCGCATCTCCTCATAGGTGTCGGGCATCACCTGCATCAGCCCCATCGCCCCGGCGCGCGAGGTGATCGGACGGCCGTCAAGCGTTGACCGGCCGCCGCTCTCGGCCTGCATGACCGCGCGTATCCAAGCCTCGGGCACGCCGAACCGGCGCGACGCCTCGGCGATGAAATCCTGCCAGCGATCGAGCGCAGTATCGGTCGCGGCGACGGGTTCTGCATAGGCAGGCATGGCGCTTGCGAAGGGTCCGACGGCCAATGCGCCGAGCAGCAGGAGTGTCACTCGATCCATAGCGGCGCGAGCCTCCCGATGATTGCCGCACGACGCACTGACCCGAAATACCGCCCATCGAAGGAGCCGACGACGTCTTCCATCAGCAGGAAAACATCGTCCGGTCCGAGAGTCTGGCAGCCGGTCCAGGCGGGCAGAGGGCGGCCGAGCCGGTCGCGCGCCAGCCGTTCGGCGACGACGCGGCGGTTGACGGAAATCACATCGCCAGCAGCGCAGACGATGTCGCCGTCGAGCGCCGCGATGCGCTTTACCAGCGGGACGTTCTCCGGGAGATAGCCGCGTTCGGCGGCGAGCTGCCGGACGGACTCCGGTGTGTGGACGAGCACCAGATCGCCGCGGGCGGGCTGGCCCGGCAGGACGCGATAGAGGCCGATGGGGGCGCTGGCGCTGGCGTTCCACACCAGCCACGGGGCCGGTCGGGCGAGTGCCGCGAGACCGATCAGGCCGAGCCCGAGCAAAGAGAGGGCGAGGACTGCACGCGGGCACCTACGCCCGCGCCGGCGCCGGTCGGTACGTATGAAGATCATCGCCGTGGCCCGCTACTTTGAGGGTGAGCGGGACGCTGACGGTCGGGCTCCGAGGTCGATGTCTTGACGTGCTCGGCCGACCATGCGTCGAGGTCGTCGATGTGATAGCGGACGTAGCGGCCATGCTTGCGAAAGCGCGGCCCGCCGCCGGCCGTGCGCATCTTTTCGAGCGTCCGGCGCGACAGGCCGACATAGTGGGCGGCCTGGTCGGTGTTCAGAAACGGGCTGCCCTTCTTGGCGTTGTTGGCCCGGGCGATCTCGTCATCCATCTTCCGCGCTCCCCGGTTGCGATACGGACGGCGACGGCGAACGTCGCCGCGCGCCAAGCGAGGATGGGCGCGATGGGGCGCGCTCGGGGACGCTCGAAAAGACGCCTCTCGCGAATTCGAGCGGGCGCGCAAAACCACATGCAGAAGGAAAGCCCCGCCGCGGCGATCCGCGACGGGGCTTGGGGGCGTTATCGGTCGCGCGGTTCCCACAGCGCGATGTGCGTGGCGCCGTCCCCGTTGGGGTTTTCGAGCTTGACCAGCCGGGCCCGGACCCAGTTCGGCCCGAACTCGGGCGCGCCGATCTTGAGGTTCAGGTAGGTCTCGCCGCTCGACTTCGCGACCTGGCTCCAGGCCGCTCCGACCTCGTAGCGCTGGCCGGCATAGACCCGATAGTCGGGCGCGTTCTCGGACTTCTTGTCGATGGGGACGATGGTGAGCGCGGCGGTGACGTTGAGGGTCTTGAGGGTGCCCGTGAAGACGCCGTCGTCGAGCTTGGTGAAGGTGCCGAGGGTGATGGCCATGATGTGGTCTCCTTTCGCTTGAGTCGCAGGACCGCCCTGCGATGGCTCGGCGCTCAGAGACCGCAAGGCGCCCCTGCCCACCGCGAGCGTGGCGAAGCGGCCGGAACGCAGTGGAGGACCTGGGAGGCGGGAGAATTTGGAGCGAAGCGTCCGCGAGGAGGCCCGCTTGCGGGCCGGGGAAATTCTTTCGCCGGACAGGTTGGAGAGGGGCGACGCGGGCTCTAGCGCTTTGAGAGACATGCAGGGACGGTCAGCGAATCTCAGCCCACGAGGAGACCTTGGCCCAAGCACCCGACCGCCTTCACCTTGGTTTCGACCGCGCGGGAACGGAGAACCCAGACCTTCTTCGCCGACTCCTTTCAGAGCCGCTTGGACGATGTCCGTCACGCTCCGCCACACGGACCTTCAACACGGCAGAGCGGGGTCGGTGACAGGCTGCCACGGCAACACGGTCGAACCGCGAGACAAACTGAATGTCATGGCGAACGCGACGAGGATCGGGCAGCGTCCCACCGGTGCTGGGCTCATGATCGGCACAACGATGGACGCACTCCACGCTCGCCGCGTACGGCGGAAGCGATACCGAGTAACTGCCACGAAGCCGTGCGGATCACCGTGACGGGGGCGTATGCCGAAGATAAAGCGGTTGCACACCGATCCGTCGGAGCGACTCCGATAGGAGACCATCGCGCCCCGCTTTGATGCCTCTTTGAGCTGGAATCTGTGAGCGATGCGCCAGGGATCGAAGCCCGCCAGGGCCGAGACGCCGCAGGCGGCTCGGTTCACGAAAGCCCGGCGCGCGGGCGAGCCCGCGCGGGCGCCACACTACGCTCTAGGTAAAGGCGAAGGGCAAATTCTGACGCAAAGCAGCCACTCCCAGAGACTAAAGAAAGTAGTGGGAAGAGTACGCGACGTGGACAGTGAGACAAATGCGGCTACAATCGACTGCGATATCACCGCCCGAGCGAGCAACATGAAACTCGACCACGCGGCTAAACAAACAGCTCTTCAACGGTGGGTTTTGCCAGAAGACCTTCATGTACCCATCGCCGCCGTCAACGAAGATGCTATCACCACCTATGTGGGAGAAGTTGTGCGCCGGCTTGGGGGCCGCACCGCACCGCGGGCCTTGCTCGTGCGGGTGCCGGTACCGCCAAGTCAAGATGATCGACTACCGATATGGGACGTACCTGGGTCCGCTGAATTCTTTCGGCCTCTTCAGGTATGGGTCGACATTACATACTCAAAGTATCGGCAGGCGTTTCATCGAGCCTTTCCCGGCGAAGATCTAGCAGGTAGCGTTCTCATTCACGCAATGAATCGACGGGTCGCCGTCGGGAAGGGTTTCACCTTCGTTCGCATCACTCCGACCTCTCGCTCTCTGAGCTGGTCCCGGAAAATCGGACAGGGGGTTAAGGTGTATTCCACCGGATGACGGAGTGGTACACGATGAGGACGCGACGGCGGTTTACGGCGGAGTTCAAGGCGAAGGTGGCGCTGGAGGCGCTGCGGGGCGACAGGAC
>JAUYJB010000096.1 GCA_030688605.1 Hyphomicrobiales bacterium | reverse complement strand
CTTCGCGGTCGGACTGCGCACGCGCTTCATAAGCTCAGGATCGTCCATCATCCCAACGGTCAGGCTTACATTGTCATCGGCCGCAGCGAGAATTGCTTCCTCCTCCATTTGCGCTATCTGTTCTGCAGCGATCTCTTTCAGGGTCGCCTCTTTCAGTGCGAAGCGGTCAACGAGCGAGTGCGGGACCACGATCGCGTCCCAATCATCGTTGGCGATCTGCTGCAGCGTCAGGTTGATTGTTTCAGGCGCAAGGTTGTCCACGTAGAGCACCGCGGCGGCCGGGTACATCTGCTGTATCGATGCAGCCACATCCTTGGAATTTGCGTTGTGCGCGAAGATCAGCGTCTTGCGCGCCATGCCGAGGCGACGCGATTCCACCGCGATACCGCCCATCGTGTAGGTTTTCCCGGTCCCAACCTCGTGCGCGTAGATTCCGCGCCGATTGACGATCCCGCGCCAGATAGCGTCCATCTGGTGCTTGCGAAGCGATAGCTGGTCTTCTCCGCGCGTGAGCGACATACCCGGCATAGACAAGAACGATCCGTCATACTTCGCATCAGCGATGGCGTTCATCGTTTCGTTGAAGTTCGTCTCCAACTCGATGCGGCGCTTATTCTCCTTCCACGCCCAGGTTGAGAACTCCTCGCGTAGCCGGATACGCTTTTCGTTGACTTCCGCCGTCCTCGCATCGTCGGTGTGCTTTACGCCGTCCTGGTCCTCGTAGGTGATCGTGATCCCAAGGTTGTTGAACGCAGCCTGCAGGATCCTATTGAACGGATAGAAGTTAGTGCCCCACAGTGTCTGCGCTTCTGGCCGTCTGTTCAGTCCGTGATCAGAGAACGAAACGCGCCACGCCCCAAGGCGGAATTCGATATCAATGCCGTCTGTCCCGGTCACGCCGAGAAGTTCCGATACGAAAGTCTTGTACTGCTGCACTCCAACCCATGGCGCGCCGAGCTTTGCCTCGATCAAGTAATAGGGTGTAGTCTCAGGAAGGACCTTGGTCAGCGCCTCGATGTTGCGCTTCATGTCCTGACCCTCTGCGGCTGCTGCCTGCGCCTCGCGCAGCTTGCGCCGCACGTTACCGGACAGGTAGACATCGGTCACTTCGTAGGTGCCCGCAGGAGTCCTCCAGATCGCGGCGAGGCCCTCCAGTTCCTTGATGATAGCCTCCGGCGTCGACTTGGACAGCTCAGCAATCCGCACCGGGTCGACGTCCACACCTTCGTTCCTGGCGATGGCGAAAGCATCGGCCACGGAAGGATTGTCGATCCGCGCGGCCTTGCGCATCGTCGACTCGAACAGGATCTTGGCAGGCTCCCACTTTGGCGACTTCTGGTCGCCCTTGTTCGACTCAAGCGCCATCAGACGCACGGTATGCGGGTCGCGCACCTTGTTGAAGAACGTGACCGCGCCGCCGTAGCGATTGATGCGACCATATTTCTTTTCATAGATTTGGTAGCGTGTGCGAAGGATCTCACGAGAGACCTCGATATCTCCCTGGCCAGATGTTTCTGCTTTTATCAGGGTCGAGTACGCGGTTCGAAGTTCAATCAGTGCCTTGATCTCAGCCTCGCGTTTGTTGTTTTCAGACGCAACCTTTCCCTTCCATTTCTGGATTTGATCGAGCGGCGCAAGGTATTCCCCGCGCACCACCGAAAGCTCTCCGCTGGTTGGGTGCACAAGGATGGTGTTTTCACGCTCCTTCGTCGTGTTTGCCGTGTAGTCGATCCCGCGCGCTTCCTTGCGCGTCTTGAACGCCCCCTTCGGCACGCGACTCGGCAAGGTGGCGAGCTGCTGCGGGAAGTCTGGCTGGCGATCGACGATCATCCCTGGCCTGCCGCTTGTAGTGCCATGGCCCCAGTTGAGCTTGCCGAGGATGTTCTCCGGGTTCTTCTCGTAATACTCGTTCAGGTTGATGCTGTTGTAGCCGATCTCGTGTTTGACGCTCTCTATCCAGCCGGCGGCGAGCGTGTCCGCTGCTGGCTTGTCGCGCTTACGCAGGATGATGAGGTCGGTGACTACGGCGGTGCCGGCGTAATTCTGGAACGCACCTGATGGCAGGCGAAACGAGGCGACCAGTTCACCTTTGCGAGCAAGCTCAAGCCGTATGTTGCGCCCCATCTTGTCCATGGTGCCGGCCGACGTGATGCCAACAACGAGACCGCCAGGGCGAACCTGGTCCAGCGCCTTCACGAAGAAGTAGTCGTGCAACGCTGCCGACAGTTGTGCGTAGCGCCGGTCGACCGGGCCCTGCGCAGCGAACGGCCAGTTGCCGATGATGAGGTCGTAGAAGTTGTCTGCCGTCTGGCTTTCCTCGTACCCCTTGATCTGCACGTTGGCGTCCGGGTACATCATCTGCGCCATCGATCCGCTCAGGAGATCCTTCTCGATCCCGGCGAGCTGGCTTTTCTCCATGAGATCGCGCGGCATGAGGCCGTAGAAGTTTCCGATGCCCATGCTCGGCTCGAGCACGCGCCCGCCCTTGAATCCCATGGCGCGCACCATGTCCCAGATGGTGGTGACGGTGGGCGGGTCCGTGTAGTGCGCGTTGATGATCGAGGTCTGGGCGCTCTCCCACTCCTCACGCCCAAGGTGCTCGCGCAGCCACTTGTCCTCAGCCTTCCATGCGTCGGGCGAGTAAGACCGTTCCCACGAACCCTCAAACAGCACTTGCCCGAACGAGCCCCACCCGACGTACCCTGCCATGGTCTCGCGCTCGACCTCGGTTGGGTCACGGTGCTCCGAGATAGCTGCATTGTAGGCGTCGATCGCTGCCCGGTTCTTGGCGAACCTTGCTTTTGGCCCAGCAGCACCGATCAGCCGCTCAGGATCAGCGATGTGGAAGTTGGCTAGGTTTTTCTTTGGCGCCGTGACCGGAGCTAGTTCGGCTGCTCCGGTTCCAGCAGCAGCGTTTCCGCCGACGCCTGCTCCGCCGAGTCCGGCGCCGACATCCCCGACTGAAGGTACTGCTTCTCCAGCTTTTGCTTCCGTCCCACGCACACCACCGCCTGCGCCCCCAGTATCCCCAGCTTCTCCAGGCGAGCCACCATCTTCGGGCTTCCCTGCTGCCACTGTGACAGTACCGTCTGCACCAGGGACTCGTCCAGGTTCTCCTTCGCCCGGTACTCCTTCGCCTGCTGTCTTATCGTCACCGCGTCCTGCTGCGTCAGAGAGTTGCTCATCTTGCATCTCCTTCTCAATCTCAGCTTCGGTCTGCATCCCTGCGTTGTCGAATCCAGGCCAGTTGCGAATTGCCGAGTACCACGCTTTCAGGTATGGCCTGACGGCCTCCCCAAGATCACCGATCATGGCCTTCGTGAACTGCGCGAAGGACCGCGCGCCAGCCTCGATGTGGTATCCGGCCAGGGTGACACCGTCCTGCATCATTTCCGGGTCGATGCCGACGTTCACCTGCCCGAGTTTCTTGCGCATGCGCTCGCGCGCAGCTTGAGCGGCATCCTTGGTGAACGTTTTGTTGGTATCGCCATAGGCAGGCTTTGCTGCTGGCGGTATTGGCGCTTCCTTCGGCGTCTCTGGAACAATCTTGGTTTCAGCCGGGGCCCCTGGGCGCAATGGCTGGACGACGAACTCGATGCCGCCGCCCGGCGTGCGCGTTGGGATCAGTGCAGCCTTGGTAGGCTCCGGCTCAGGGGCGCGGCGACGACGATCCCTCTCCTGCGAAGCAAGGTGGCGCTCGCTCCGGTTCCCCTCGACGGCGAGCTTGTCCAGTTGGATATTGGTCAGCGATTCAAGCCCAGTACCGCGCACTTCCGGCGGCACCATGTCGTCCGTGATGGCGAAGGATGTCCGCCCAGGCTTCGGCTTCGCTAGCGGCGCTGGCTGCTCCACGGGCGGCCCTTGCCCTTCGGTCGGGCGTGGAACTGGCCGATCGCCGGGCCTGGGGGCGGCATTGGGCTCTTGCGCGGGGCGCCCTCCGGGTGCTGGCCCGACATTGGCCGGCTTGGATGGCGGCTGTTGAAGATCGCCGCCGCCCGGCTCTGCGCCTCGTCCTCCTTCATCCCCTTTTTCATCATCCTTCCCTTGATCGCTTCGTACTGGGCGGGCATTTGGTGCTCCTTGATCGAGCGTTGTGGTGAGAGGGATCTCGGTGAGCTTGGGTGCTGGCGCAGCCTTCGGCTTCACGTAGGCGACCGCCTTCTTGTTGTTGCCGTTCTTGAGCCATTCCTTGAACTGGTCCATGCTCATGTGCGTGGCCCAGCCAAGCCTCGACGGGCCGCTCCCGTCGCTGAATCCCATGCGATAGGCGTTCAACGCAGAGACGGCTGTCGGGAACCCGAGCATGACCTTGTGCTCGTCGAAGTTCCCGGTCTTCGGGTCGATCTGGTCGACCACCCACACCTGCTGGCTGCCGGGCACGTCGCCAACGTACACGTCGACCTGCTCGCCGTCCGCGCCCTCGGTGCGCTTGATATAGCCGTAGTGCGCCGGCATGGTCACCGCCCAGCGCTCGCCGTCCGAATCAAGCCCTGAGCGCTCGGAGCCCTTGGCGTTTTCCAAGCTGATCTTCAGGCCTTGAAGGTCGATGTGAGCCTTTTGGTATGTCCCACTTTCCTTCTGCGCTTCGCTTGGAGTCGCTGCGATCCCAGTTGCAGCCAAGTCAACATCCTGCGTTGATTTCGCCTTCACTGGCTTGTCCGGCGTGTTCTCGCCCTCCGGCCCCTGTCCCCAGGTCACGCCCTCGTCCGGCCCAAGCTCAGCAGTCTGTCCGTCTGGAAACTGGACCTTCTTCGATTCTCCAAAATCCTCCAAGACGATGACGACGTCAGTTTCTCCGCCTGGCCAGGTGACGGTGACGCGCTCACTTGGCGCGGTTGCTATGGGCGCTTCGGCTGGCGGCTGTACCTCTGGCGCTGCCGCGGCGGCCGTTTCCGCCTGCACATGATCCTGCGCGGCCTGAATCTCGGCTTCCTGCTGCGCCGCAACGGCAGCGGCCTGCTGCGCTTGGTCCTCTGCGATCTTGGCAGCCGGTCTCGGATCTTCCAAGACGGCTTTGAGGGTTTCTGGGCCGGTTCCAGCCAATGGTGCCGGCCCAGAAGGCGTTGTTACGACGCTAGGCTGTGGCGGCTCCTGTCGCTCGATCGCTCCGCCGGCAGGGAGCGCCACGGTTTGCCCGCTACGATCGGCAAGGTGCCCAGCGCCACCATACACCGCCCCACCCATGACGCCGGCCAGCGTTGCGACCTTGAGATTCTGCCAAGCCTCGCCAAGCGTGATGTCCGGGTTGTACGTCAGAAAGGCATTCAGGTCTTGGGCGAGCTGGGTTGCCGCTTCTTGGCCACCTTCCGCCATCATGGTGTTCGCCAGGCGCACCAAGAACGGGCTACCAGGCCGCAGCGCGATCGCAAGCGGCAGGGCCTCACCAACCCCCTCGAGGACAGCATCAATCGTCGCAGCGACGCCAGCGAGGCGGTGGGAAGCACCTTTGTCGCGCGCTTCCCCATACGTACTGCCGGCTTGGAACGTGCCGCCACCACCACCGGCTATCGCCATGGCGGCGACCGGGTTGCGCGTCAGGATGCCGACAGCAATGCCAAGGAGCGTTGGTGGCGCCGATTGCACAAGCGACCATACCGCCTGCTGTGCAGTGTCCATGTTCTGCGGCGTCACAAGCTCAGTCTCGCGCTTGTACTGGTCGATTTGCGCTTTGACACGCTCTCCGGCCGCGGTCGACTCTTCGAGCCTGCGTTGCTGGCGCTGGATAGCGCTCTTTGGGATTCTGTACCCAAGCGGGTTTGACTGCTCGATCACCGTAGGAGCCTGCGTAGGCGGCCCGGCCATTCCAACCTCGGCTGGCTGCGGCTGTATCCCGAGCGCCTCCCTGCGCTGCGCGATCTCTTCCTCGACACCCATGCTCCGCACGTTAGCGAATGCGCTTTTGACGGCAGCCACCATCCCGGCTGAAGCGTTGGTCAGCACACCGCCTTCTCCGGTCCATGGCGCGCTTGGAGCAGCAGGAGGCGCGGATTGCTCTCCTGGACCAGCAAACGGATCCTTGCCAGCGGCGACACGTTTGCGCGCGTGCTCAACGGCCTTCTGATAGTGCGCATCGGTTGGCGCGCCACCAGACAATAGGTGGTCTACCTCTGGCTTCGTCAGTGTCGGCACAAGCAGTGGCGCATATACCTTCTTGCCACCTTCGTCAAAGTCGAACGACAGCTCAGTCGATATGTCTCCATCTGGGCGTTTCAGTGGGCCGAAATATCCCTGCCCCTTCACACCCGGCGCTCCGGCCTCTCTGCTTAGTGGTGCGTTTTTGGGTGGCACGTTCGAGGTCGGCGCAACTGTCTCGCGCCGCAACGGTCGCAGCGCACGATAAGGTTCGCTTGCCGCGGCGATCTCCTCCTGTGTCGGTGGCGGCTCTGGTGGTGCGTCAAGAGGCGCATCGAGCGGAATCGCGCGCAGTTTTACCCGCGCAGGCGCAACGGCTGGCGCCGCTGGAGCTGGCTTTGGCGCCGGCCCAGCCAAACCAAGATTTTCCTTTACGGCACGGTCAATGACGTCGTCCGCCGTCCCATCGGGGAACCGCAGTTGAGTGCCGTCAGATAGGCGGGCGATGCGCGGCATAGAACTTTCTCAGGCGTCACTGGCCAAAACAGGAAGTGGTCGCTCTATGTTATGGCAGGCGCCATCTGAATGATACTGTTCCGTTATTTTTTCCACCACCAAGACACCATCCTTGGAAACAAATCTGTTGTCACCGCCGTCTGGATGCGAGCAGCCAATAAGGTATCGGCTAGACTGATTCCACCTATCCTCCTCAGATGGCTCATTGTTTGCTTTCGTCATAGAGCAGTATTCTTTAAGAGCTTCAATCACTCTTAGGTACATGCATTTCTCATCTTCCGGGACTTCCAGTGTCAAGGTTAGTTTCATATCAATACTCCTTCTGCGATGTAGATTTTATTCGCCTGCCACTCGCATCATAATCGATGATCTGCCCTGCGGGCCCAGCGGAGGCCGGGCCTTCAGTTCCGGTAGCTGGCGCACCTTCAAACTCCCCTGGTTTCGGCAAGATGGCATCGACCTCTCGCACAATATCGGCCTGCGACCTTCCGCTGTTCCTCCAATGAGCCTGCGCCTTGAGGATCGCATTCGCCCTGAATTGCGCTCGCTTGTCAGGGTTATCCGCCGCCATTTTGTACATTCTCCACGCTTCTGCGGCATTTTTCGCGATCCCTGATTCGACCATGTAGTCGATTGTCTTCGTGATCGCAGTTCCGCCAGCCGCACCGCCACGACCTACCGGGTTCGGAGGAAGGCGCGCGATCTGCCCGGACTTCTTCACGTTCATTTTCCGGTCGACGCCGAATACCTCTCCGGTTGGCGAGCGGTCAAAGTGGACAGCCTCGAACTCAGGCTTCACCGACTGCGCTTCGGCTAATCCAGCTTGGTGCGCCTGCTGTGGAGTGGCATTTGATGCGACTGCGTGCATGTATCCCTTGGAATACGCCAAGACCTGTTCAGGGTTCTTAGCCTTCCCGATAGCTTCAGCGTTGTCCATGCTCGTCATGAGTTTGATGGCGAATTCCTGGTCGTTCAGGGCTGCCTCTGGAATTCCGAGCTTGTACTGTTTATTGATGGTGCGCATCAACAAGATGTCGCGGTTCTTCCCAGCATTGACGAACAGCGTAAGCGCGTCATGCTCCAACTTGCGTTGCTCGATATCAAACTTGCGTCGCTCGGTAGAGGCGGTGCGCTTGGCAGTTATATCGGCGGTAACCATACCCATCGCGTCAGCGCCGGTGCCAGGCGTCTTGGCGAGCTCGGTTGCCATTTCTGAAAACCGATTGACTGCTGGATTTCTCGCTGCTGGCTGAGCCGCAACGGACGATATCGCGGGCGCGGTCACCCCGGCGGCGGGCGACCCCGGCGCCGGCGCGGCGACAGGCATTTGTGGC
The DNA here is from genome assembly GCA_030688605.1 of Hyphomicrobiales bacterium. Classification (NCBI taxonomy): domain Bacteria; kingdom Pseudomonadati; phylum Pseudomonadota; class Alphaproteobacteria; order Hyphomicrobiales; species Hyphomicrobiales bacterium. Next base: position 5,811 of record JAUYJB010000096.1, on the reverse strand, counting down.
GACCCGGTTGTAATGTCCGGCGCGCCGCCGTCCGGCGGGTAGCTCTTGACGATTACCGAGGAATCCGGCAATTCCTTGTCCAGCGGTGTTTGCGGAGCGACTCGCGGATCGGCTGAGAAGGAGGAAATCGCCGGCACGGCCGGGCCCGCCGCTGTAGGCGCTGGCTGTGGCGCTGGTGCTGCTTGGGTAGTGGTCGGTGGATTGAAATACACCCCAGCCGCGCGCCGCCGGGCCGCGTCAACGCCCTGCGCCTGCTCGTACTGCATCCGGCCCATGAAGTCGGCATTCTCCTGCCGGTTCGCCTGGTCGTTGCGCGCGACGTTCGCGTTGAACAGCTCAATCCCCGGCCGGACGCTTGCGAATTGGATTGCCATGATGCTCTCTCCTACGCGAATCCCGTCTTGAACCCGCGATACCTGCTCTCCCGGTCGGCGTCCTTCACGGCATTGGCGAAGAAACTGCCGATATTTTGCAACGCGGCATTGTTCGAGTCAGCGGTTGTCGTGATCGCATTCGCGCCAGCGTCAGCGCCGGTCGTGTTCACGTTGGCGACCTGCGTCCCGAGATTCGACGCCAAGTTCGCCGCCCCCGTCGCCGCGCCGGCCCCGCGCGAGGCGAGCGTGTTCGCCGCGGCATCAGCGCGCCCCGTGTTCGCCGCGACCATTCCGGCGCGCCCGCGGTTGTTCACGTCGTTGATGGATGCGGTCAGGTAGCGCCCTGATCCGCGCAGGCCGCTCGGCGTGGCGGTGACAGCCTGCCGGCGCGTGTCGGCAAGCTGGATCTCCTGCTGCGGCGTCAACTCGTTCGGATTCTGGGCCATGACGGTGCGCAGGTAATCGGCAGCCGGCGCGCCAGCGGCGATCTGCGGCTGCAGGTAGCCTTGCGCCGTGGTGTTCGCGGACGTGAGCACTGCACGGTTCGCCGCAGCGTTATCTGCAGCCATCTGTGCGGCGCGCTGGTTCGCGCTCGCGACTTGGCTTGCACCAACGAAGTTGGAAATCGCTGCCGGTGCGCTGCGAGCGATCCCGTTGGCGATTCCATTCCAGTCCCAGCCGTCGAAGAACCCCATGGTCAGTACCTCCGAGCGAACATCTGGCCAATCCCTGGCGATGGCTCCGCCGGAACCTGCCCGGGCACGTTGAGCATCGGATCAGACGCGGCTGGCTGCGGCATCCCTGACGGACCAGTCATCGCTTGTAGCGGTGCGCTCGGCTGACCCATTGGCATCATCCCGCCACCGGCCATCATCGCATCATCATTCACCCCTGGGTCCCACTCACCGCCGCCGCCCGGCATCGCCGCGTTGGCCATTTCCGGGCTGTGGCCGATCATGGCCGCGTGGTCACCCATCCGGTTCATTTCTCCTGAGTCCATGCCGCCCATGCTGGCCTCGGCCGCCTCAGCGGCGAACGGGGTGACGAATGAGATCATCTGGGCGTAGATTTGCAGCGCAGATTGGTAGTCACCATTCTGCACTGCCTCGACGGCAGGGTCGATGAACTGCGCCTTGATCTGTTGGAAAATCTGCACACCGTCTTGGCGCGCGCTCACTGCTTCAACCACGATAGGCGCGATCGCGTCGTACTCTCCGATCATCGCTTGGCCCTGTGGGGTGGCGGACAGGATGTTGTCGCGGAATCCGCGCAGCGCTTCGAGTTCCATGCCGTTGTCGGCGCCGCCGGTCGCCATGACCGCTTCGGTGATGAAGCAATCAGGAACGATTGAGTCCATGAAGTTACCGGCAGTCTCGACAGCCTTTGGTATCAGGTCGTTCTGGACGATCATGTTCGCCGCAGCGTATGCGGGGCCACCGCCGAACGCTGGCGCAGCAGCACCAGCAGCTTCGCTAGCCCCTGCGGCTGCGTCGCTCATCGGAAATGAGCCTTGCGCTCCCCATCCGGTTGCTTCTGGGGCAACGGTGTCGATGACATTGCCTGACATGCCGGACACGACACTCGGACCTTCGGCAAGAGCTGCGACACCAGAAGGTGCCGCGCTTGAATACGGGGCGAAGGAGTTCATGTAGTCGCTCACGTTTCCAGCCATGCCTGAAAGCACACTCGGATTTTCGGCGAGCGCACCTACTCCAGTGGGCTTTGCGCCGGCCCCCCATGGATCGGAGACCGCCGGTGCAGCGGCCGGCGTGAGCGCGTTCTTGAGGCCCCTGAATCCAGCCTTCATGCCTTCTCCTGCCAGCACACCGCCAGCCTGAGTTGCGAGCGTCCCGGCAAGGCTCGGCCGCGGCACGTTGCCGGCGCTGAACTGCGAGATCCCGGGCCCGCCAGCATCGGACGTCGGCGGCTTCGGCGCGGCAGGGTTGATCCCCGCCGATTGCAGATAGGTCGGCTGCTGGAGGTTCCCGGTCTGCGCGTTGGTCGAGCCTCCACGGAATCCGAGCGCCTTGGTGGTGGAGAACCGCGGACTCTTGGTGTTGGAATTGAACTTGTCTTCAGCCATGGCAACCTCTCTCGAATAGAGCAGCAAAACTACTGTGATCAGGCAAACCCGGTGCATATCCCGTCCTTGAAGCTGAGCGTCTTCCCGACAAGGCTCGCCGTCGTCACGTCCTGCGTGATCCCCGCGCTCGAATCGCTCGAGCTGAACGAACCTTCCATTGTCCCACCGGTGATCGCCACCGCGCCGTTGTCCTGCAACGCCATACTGCCAAGTCCCAACAGTGTATTGGCGGCCGTAGCGTTCGCGGCGGCCAGGAGCGTGCGCGCAAAGGCGGTCAGATCGGCCAGTGCCCAAGCATCTGGCCCAGTGTAGTAGGCGAGTTTGTCAGCAGCACTGACCAGCGCGGCCAGCGCGGCGAGCGCCGGGTAGTTCGCCTCGAACAGCGCATTGAACTGCGCGGTGAGTTCGATCGGAAAGTTCTGTGTCTGCAAGAGCCCGCCCGCCAAGATCCCCTTGGTGTAGAACGAGTTCATCCACTGCATGACGGCGATCAGGTCATGCGCCGGGTCACCGGTCAAGCGCGGCGGCGGGTCGATCGAGTTGGCGATACTGGCCATCAGCTTGGTCTCACTTCGGCTTCGAGCTTCACGATTTCAGCGCTCACGGCATCCGTGACCATCCACTCGAACTGCCACGTCGACATGGCGCTCCCCATGCCGCCAAACTGGATCGTGTTGTAGGTGTCGCCAGGCCGCCCGAGGCTGCGGTACTTCCACTTTGTCCTGCGTGTTCCATCCCGAATGCACCGGAAGGCGATCTTCGGCGGTTCGTCATCCTCGCTGCTGCTCGAGCCAACACCACGCTTGACGCGCATCCGCACGTTGTCGACGAAGGCCGGCCCCCAGTGATCCATCGGCGCCGTGCGCCCGAGCATGCGCTGCGTCTGGCCGACGTTGGAGTAGACATCGGTGTCAAGCTCGTAGATAACCCCGTTCCCACCAACGAAGCGCCGTCCCCATATTTCCTCGTAGGAGCACCCAGGCCACTTCACCGGCACGCCGCCGTCGAACCCGTACAGGGTGTACCACTTTTTCTGGCGGTAGTCGTACAGGCACGTGATGCCCTTGGTGTCGTAGACGTTGGCCGCTTCAGGGATCTGCAGGATGATGAACTTCTGGCCCTTGATCTGAACAGGCGCAGCCCAAGCGTCTGTCCAGTCGTCCACTTTCTCGAAGGTGGCTTGCAGGTCGTCGCCGACGGCTTCGGAAACTTGGCCGGTGAACCGGACGAACTCATAGGTGCTGTTGATTGCGAAGTTGCCTTGGTCGACCGCGACCAGCGTGTAGGGCGCGAGCACGCCCTCGCCAACCGACCAGCGGCGAAAGAACGGCGTCGTGCCGGATGGCAGGCGCTCGAACTGCTCCACGGAATCGACGCCGGTGAGGAGCAATTCGCGGTAGGGTGACACCAGCATGCCGTTGATCTCGTCAGGCTTGCCGTCTGCCGAGAAGGTATCGAGCGGGTCCCACGTCCTGAAATCGTTCGCGCCTGAGTGCTGGAACCGCCCGCTACTCACTTCGACGGCGACCAGATACCCGTCTATGTAGCCGACGTGCGTGGAAAGCGGTGCGTCCGCAGATAGAATCTCGGTGGTCTCTCCAGCCAAGCGGATAATCTGCCCGCCGGCCGCCATGACCAGTTCGTCGTCGGTCTCATCGAAGATCACGCGCCGGCCGCCAGAGACTGGCACGCCGGTCACATCGGATACGGTCCCGGCGCGGTCGATGCGGTAGACGCGCGAGTTGCTTACCGCAATCAAGTCGCCGATCGGGGCCTTCCACCCATGCAGGTAGGTCGGAGAATTTCCGGGCAGCGTGACGAACGCCTTGAGCCCAGGGAACCTGGAGTGCGAACCGCTCTCCGTGATGAAGCAATTCTCAAGGGCCGCAGCAGACTTGCGCAGCACAGCCTCCTCCACGTTGAGGAACATCTTGGCCGACAAGTCAATGTTCTGCCACTTGCCCATGTCATCCAGCCGAGACCTGCACCGAGATTGACCACTCAACCGTCTTGGCCGCTGCGCCAGCTACCATGACGCGCACCTTGCGCGCGGTCACGCCGAAGATCGCCGCCCATGCCGCATCCGTCTCAACGGCTGCGGATGGCGTGTTGATCGTCCCGAGCAACACAGCATTCTGGTGCGCCATGACGCCATTGGCGAGCGCGCTCCCGCCGGCAGAATCAGTGATTGTCTCGTCGTCGACAAACTCGCCTGTGATATCCCGCAGCGTGACTGTCCCGGTCGCGCCAGCATCGGTATCCGCCGTAATGCGCGCCGTCGCCCCGGATGTGCTCCCGGTGAGTACGGCGCCAGCAGTAAAGTTGGCTGTCTGGTTGTCGTAGGCGAGCGTCGATCCTGGCCGGTAGGCTCCCTGCGTGATGTGGTAGACGGCCGTGTCGATGACGTTCCGGCCATTGCCGATCACCTTGGCATCGAGAAAGACCACTTCGCCGGCCGCGAGGTCATAGGACCAGCCCTCCGTGGACGTTGCATCCGTGGTGATACCGGCCGATCCTGGGGCGTCCCCAAGCGATGTGCGGATCCGCATCCACTGCGTCGCGTCGCCGCCGGCGATCGCAACCGTGGAAGATTCCGTGCTGTCCTTGGCGATGATCGTGTTCTCGACGCTGGTCAGGGTGTAGGTGCCTGCATTGAACTCCCCGCGCTCGAAGATCACATCCTGGCACTTGCCAGTAAAGGACATGGCGGCCGAAATGATGAAGTCCGAGATGTGCAGGCCGACAACCGAATTCTCAGCCACCAGCGTCGTGTCGCTGCCATCCTCAACGGCGATATCGGTTGTATTCCCTGACCACCAGCAGCCGTCCATGTCGGTCCAGCGCGCGCCGGTGCACTTGAAGGCCGTACCGGTGTTGTCCTCGAACCCCACGTCATTGATGCTGTTGTGCCAGCACTTGCGGTCAACGAACCCAAGGTGCACGCCTGCCGTGGTGCAGTTGGTGACCTTTCCGCCAGTCCACTCGTTGTAGCGGAACTCGTCTCCGTCAGCGCTCACACCGTTGATGTCGCCCTTGAGAAGCGCCCCGGTCACCGCGTTGTCGAGATAGAGATCTTTCCAGTCAGCGCGCCGGCCGCCCTGAACAGAAAGGCACGTCTCGAAGCGCTTGAGCGTGACGTTCCTGAACCGCGTTTCGTTCTTCGCCTTTGAGAACACGCCGATCGAACTTGCTCCCACGTTGACGCCATCTATAGTCAGCTCGGCGAGTCCTGCTGCATCCCCTGAGAACGTGACAGTAGCCGCTGCAGTTTGGCTTTGCAGTGTCGTGACGCCGCGCCCCTGGCCAGTCAGGAGAACATTGGCGGGCACTGAGAATGACGTGTAGGCATACGTT
>JAUYJB010000095.1 GCA_030688605.1 Hyphomicrobiales bacterium | reverse complement strand
TCGCGTTCTCGCCAGCCGAGCTTACAGATATCCTCAAGCATCCAGCACGCCAGCTTGGTGCGCCACCATCCCGGCGTGCGCAGGCCGGTCGAATGAACGCGGCGGGTATTTCGGTATTCTATGGTGCTCAGGATCTAGATACTTGTGTCGCGGAGGTCCGCGCACCTGTCGGCAGTTCTGTAATCTTGGGACGGTTCGAGTTTGTTCGGCCGGTTCGTTTGCTTGATCTTGATGCTCTGGCCGAAATCTATGTCAAAGCCAGTCACTTTGATCCTGACTTCCGAGAGCTTAGAGGCCGCGCAGCATTTTTAAGCCACCTAGCACGGACGATCAGTCGGCCAGTGATGCCGAGCGATGAGACCTTCGAATATTTACCCACCCAAGTAGTTTCCGAATATCTAGCGACCCGCGGGAAGCCGCCGGTGGATGGCATGCTGTTCCGATCATCTCAGACCGGAGGGAAAGGTCGTAATCTTGTTATGTTCAACCATGCCAGCGTGGCGGAGCAAGATGATATTCCACCCAACACGGAGATTGACGTTTATATGGACTCCGGTCCGCCGGATGATCCCGACACGTCGATCACGGTGTTCGAGAATCTGCCGCCTGAAAAGCCGCCAAAGGAGAAAGAAGGACGCGAAAATCTGTTCGGTGTTCCGTTTCTACCAATCGACCCCCATCCCTCCATTGGTGATGGCGAAGCGTGGCTGGCCAAACGGGAGCCAACTTTGCGCCTCAATAACGACAGCGTGCGCGTTCTTCAAATCGACGCCGTCCATAATCGTTGGCATGAGAGAAACGTACAGCGGCTTAGAGTATTTAAAGACAAGAAACACTCCTTCTGAATTAATCGGCACGCAAACACTTCGCGGTACGTCGGCATGCGCTCGCTGTCCCAGCCTCAGATCAATAAAGCGATTTCGACCTGCCGAAGTTGGGCCGATTTTGCCCGTGCGGCGGACCGGCAAACAACAACCAAAGCCAAAGGCGATCTTTTCGAGCGGTTGGGTGAACACCCTTGCCATGATGGAAAGCTTCCTGGGCATCCTTTTCCTCTTCCTGATCGGCTTGGCGCTCCGCAACCGGTTCCGGATTTGAGCGATGATGAGAGGGGAGCCCACTGGCGCGATCAACCCTTGATCTGCCGCCGCGACGTGCCCATTTAAGCATCATGGATCCTAAACACGGTACCGTTTTTGGCGTCAGCGTGATGGTCGCCGGCGGGTTGATCGTCAACGCGGTCGACGCGGCCATTCACCCATTGGGCGACCCGCCGATCGCCCTGGCGGGCCTGCCCATCAATTCGACCGTGTCGACGCTGCATAACGTGCCGATCGGTGCCGACGCCGTCACCGGCCAGGAATACCGCGGACCTCTATTCGACGTCCGCCCGGGCAGTAACTTACGGCAGCCTTAAAGCTTCTTAATTCCCTCGCGTGACGGCTGTTTGACCGGAACCCGCGCCATGGTGGGCTTGTCGGAATGTGATCCGTAGATGCAAACCCATAAATTGCCGCCGTCCCTTAGTGAATGAAGTTTGTCATCATAGCGTATCAAGCCTGTCCACCTGGCATTGGGGCCAATTTCTTGTGGTAAATTCGGTGCACTGCCAGGTGGTTGCGGATTAGGCACGATCGCAGCATAATCTTGCTGCATTCGAAAGTGCTTCCATCGGGAGGAGAATGTCATCAATGCGAGAGTAGTTATCGTTGTCGGAGCGCTGCCTCTATTAACAACAAACACCCCCAAATAGTCCGCGTTGTCGTCTTTTATACCTCCGGCAAGCTGTGCATCGGCCATGACGCTAATTGTGAGCCGCACGCCGGACTCAAACCAACGCCTAACCTCCAAGGCTAGTGCGCCACTTGCGATGAACACCGCAAAAATTGCAATCCAGCCAGAACTGATCATCCCAACAATTTTCCCTTTAATGGCTTACTATTCATTGGAGTCCTCTTCCTCCCGGCGGCCTGTCGGACAGCAGAGTGTCAATTGCCTTCAGTATCCGTTTCCATACGGCCTGGCCTTCCATGTCGCCGGCCTCCAGGAGCGCGTCGGCGCGCATGGCGGCATGGATCGATGCGTCCTCACCGTGTTGCTTAAGGAGTTCTTTGGCGCTCCGATAGATGTCGATGTCTTCAGGCACAGACCCACTAACCCCGTTTGCTCAATAGCGCGCGCTCACGTAGCAGTTCGGCCGCCATCGTTCGGACTTCGTATTCCGAGTACTCTTCGCCGCTCTCCAAGATCTCGCCCGCCCGTCCGATGGTTGCATGCACGGGATATGTGCCTTCCTCGGGGTTCTCGTATCGATAGGTTGAAAAGGTTGCCCCAGTGGGTCGATGGACGACCAAAATGTCGCTTCTGAATTCGAACTGATCGCGTGTAGCCTTCGTCATGGTTTTGCAAGACTCCCGTCCTTTGCATCGGTCACGCAGATGTTATCCATCGCTGAGCAGCGCGATGCACACAGGAACGTCGTTCTTGACGCTGTTGACGCGGGTCGAGACGGCGACCATGACCATGCGCACCGCGGGGAAGGGCTTGAGCAATTCGACCGCCCGCTCGGACGGCCAGCCGTCGACGTCGAGCCAGGCCTCGAAGCGATCGGGCGACAGCATCACCGGCATCCGATCGTGGATCGGCTTCAAGGCCGCGTTGGCTTCGGTGGTGACGATGGTGCAGGACTGGACGGGTTCTTTTCCCGTCGCGGCCCACCGCTCCCACAGGCCGGCGAAGGCGAAGGGCTCATCGTCCTTGGCGGTGATGTAGTAAGGCTGCTTCGGCCCCTTCGGCTGTTTTTGCCATTCGAAGAAGCCGTCGGCGACGATCAGGCAGCGGCGCTTGGCGAGCGCGTTCCTGAACGACGGCTTTTCGGCGACTGTTTCGGCCCGGGCGTTGATCATCCTCGAGCCGATGCCCGGGTCCTTGGCCCACGA
>JAUYJB010000094.1 GCA_030688605.1 Hyphomicrobiales bacterium | reverse complement strand
CCAGCCGAACTGAAGGAATCCATCTCTGGAAACCGCGACCGGGATGTCAAGGGCTGGTAAGGTTCTGCGCGTTGCTTCGAATTAAACCACATGCTCCACAGCTTGTGCGGGCCCCCGTCAATTCCTGTGAGTTTTAATCTTGCGACCGTACTCCCCAGGCGGAATGCTTAATGCGTTAGCTGCGCCACTGATGAGCATGCCCACCAACGGCTAGCATCCATCGTTTACGGCGTGGACTACCAGGGTATCTAATCCTGTTTGCTCCCCACGCTTTCGCACCTCAGCGTCAGTATCGGGCCAGTGAGCCGCCTTCGCCACTGGTGTTCCTCCTAATATCTACGAATTTCACCTCTACACTAGGAATTCCACTCACCTCTCCCGAACTCAAGATTGCCAGTATCGAAGGCAGTTCCGGGGTTGAGCCCCGGGCTTTCACCCCCGACTTAACAATCCGCCTACGTGCGCTTTACGCCCAGTGATTCCGAACAACGCTAGCCCCCTCCGTATTACCGCGGCTGCTGGCACGGAGTTAGCCGGGGCTTCTTCTGCGAGTACCGTCATTATCTTCCTCGCCGAAAGAGCTTTACAACCCTAAGGCCTTCTTCACTCACGCGGCATGGCTGGATCAGGCTTGCGCCCATTGTCCAATATTCCCCACTGCTGCCTCCCGTAGGAGTCTGGGCCGTGTCTCAGTCCCAGTGTGGCTGATCATCCTCTCAGACCAGCTACGGATCGTCGCCTTGGTGGGCCATTACCCCACCAACAAGCTAATCCGACGCGGGCCCATCCAGGGGCGATGAATCTTTCTCCCCCAATGTCTCCAAAGGGGGACGTATACGGTATTAATTCCAGTTTCCCGGAGCTATTCCGTACCCTTGGGTAGGTTCCCACGCGTTACTCACCCGTCTGCCACTTTCCACCCCCCGAAGGGGGCTTCTCGTTCGACTTGCATGTGTTAGGCCTGCCGCCAGCGTTCGTTCTGAGCCAGGATCAAACTCTTAGGTTGAAAGAGCTTTGATCGGCTAATCGCTACGTACTTGCTACGTAATTGACGAGTCCCAAGCACACCGTCGCCGCCGCGGCCGGATGGCCGCCATCGGCGACAGTTAAGCTTGCGAAACGTAAGATCGCCGAAGTCTCTTCAACGGCCATCCGCTCCTTGTGGAGCAGACGACCTTGCCGGACTCCGCCGCCCACGTTTCTCTTTCTTCTCTAACCACAATGTCAAAGAGCCGGTCATGGCGAAGACCATGACGTGGCGGACAAGCGATCCGTCCTGCCCGCCGATCCGCGGATCTCTCAGCATTCCGCCGAAAGACCGCTCCTTAAGAAAAAGGAGACGCTTAACCCGGCCCATACGCTGCTGCGCAAAGCAGCGCGGCCGACTTGCGTAAATCGGTATATAGGCGGCGCGGAGGATTGCTGTCAAGCGCATCGCCGGTGTTTTTTGCTTCGTCCCGGCCGATGCGACCGCCCGCCGCGCCCATTCGATCGCGCACGGAACCTAACCCGCCGCTTTGGTCAGCGACATGGCACTCATTCAACGCAAATAAGTTGACGCATTCCCCGCCAGCCGCCTGTCCCAGATATGGGGCTTCACTGGGACAAATTCAACGCCGTCACGACAGCAAGGGCCCCGGTTTTCGATCGCAATATCAGATCCTTTGTGCGCAGCCAAACTGACGCCATAATTTGCAGGTCATTTGGGGGACGAACTAAGGACGGTCGGCGGCGCCCATCGGCGTCGGAGGGAAGGGGGTACAGCGGGTTGTTGGATCGCGCGGGGGGTGATTATTTCGGCAGCCCGACTGCGACCGGCGCGCAGGCGTCGGGCCGTCTGCTGCCGCCGCTGCGGCCACTTGCCGATGAAAGCCCCGTCAAGACACGCGCCAATTGGCGCTGGATGCTCGGCACCTTCCTCACTGGCATCGCCGGTGTGGCGCTCATTGGCGGCGCGCTATACACCACCTTCGATGGCCGTTCGGCACTCGCCGTCATTCCCGACCTCGCCCGCCAGGACAACGGTTACGCGCTGGCCGGTGTCGGCGAGTCTGCGCGCGGCGCCCGCAAGGGAGACCGGGTCAGCGCCGTGAATCTCGGCATCGCCGTCAAACACATCATCCACGAAAGCACCGTTACCAAGATCGGCTCCAAGGAGTTCATCGAGGTCAAGCCGTACGTCCACATGACCGCCAGCCTGTCGCTGGCGACGTCCGAATTGACCGACGATCTGCCGCCCTTCGATCCGCTCAAGCTGTTTGCCGAGGCCGCCGAGGACGGTGCGGAGGCGCCGCAGCAGGCGCGCGTTGCTTCGAGCGGCGAGATCAAGGTGACGCTTGCCAGCTTCGTCCCCGACGGCCAATTCGCCTACCCGGGCGACATCGGTTTCGCCGAAGCCGAGAATGAGGTGCGCGAGGCGTTGGACCTGTCCCTGCCTTTCACCGAATCGGGATTTGCCGACCAGTTCGGCGACCCGGGCCACGATGAAGGGTTGGTTGATGAAATCGTGACCGCTTCGTTCGGTCCGGCACTGGACTTGCCGGGAGCGGAATCCGAATTTCTGACCGACATCGCCAAGTCGACCGATTCCTCGAACTTATCGGAGTTCGCCGACAAAACGGTCAAGGTGTCGCGCGGCGACACGCTGACGAGCCTGCTGCTCGCCAACGGCACCACCCCGCAGGAAGCCAATGCCATCGCCGAGGTGATCGAAGAGGCCATTGGCACCAGCAAGCTGATGGAAGGTGCAGAGCTGCGCCTCCGCTTCGCCAGCGAGGCCGGCGCCGGACGGCTCAAGCCGACCCGCGTCAGCCTCTTCGACAGCGAGGCACACATAGCAACCGTCGGTCTTGCCGTCGCCGACGATCAATCGGCCTATATCGCGCTCGACGAGGCAGACGCCCTGCTCGCCAACGAAAGGACGATGCGCGTGATGCCCCGCCGCTCGCACGCGCAACTCTATGACAGCCTGTTCGAGACCGGGCGCAAATCCAACCTGCCGGAAAGCGTCATGCAACGCATGATGCGCATCCAGGCCTATGACGTCGACTTCAAGCGTCAAGTGCAGCCCGGCGATTCCTTCGATGTCTTCTACATCGCCGACGACAATGAGGGGGACGTCTCCGGCGATCCGGAGATTCTCTTTACGGCGCTGACGGTGCGCGGCGAGACCAAGAGGTTCTACCGCTTCCGGACGCCCGACGATGGCGTCGTCGATTTCTACGACGACGAGGGCAAGAGCGCGAAAAAATTCCTCATCCGCAAACCCATGAACGGCGGAGTTTTCCGTTCCTCATTCGGCATGCGCCGCCATCCGATCCTCGGCTATCGCAAGATGCACACGGGCGTCGATTGGGCGGCGCGCCGGGGAACGCCGATCGTCGCTGCCGGCAACGGTATCGTCGAAGAGGCCAAGTGGCTCTCTGGCTACGGCCGCTTCACTCTGATCCGGCACACCAACGGATACGAGACCTCCTATGCCCACCAAAGCGCCTTCGCCGATGGGATCGCCCCGGGCGTCAAGGTCAAGCAGGGGCAGGTGATCGGCTATGTCGGCTCGACCGGCCTGTCGACCGGCCCGCACCTGCACTATGAGGTGATCGTCAATGGCCGCGCGGTCGACCCGATGCGCATTCGGGTGCCGCGCGGGCGCACCCTTCAGGGCCACCTGTTGGCCGCGTTCCAGCGCGAGAAGGCCCGCATCAACTGGCTGATGCGCCAGCCGGCGGCGGGAACCCGGGTCGCCGCGGCAGCCGCCGGCCCGCGTTGAGCCGAACCAGGCCGAGCCTAAGCCGCCTCGGCGCGCACCGCCTCGCCGTTGATCCTCAGCCCGCTCTTATCGGCCGAGATTTTCACCGTATCGCCATCGGCGATGTCGCCTGAAAGGATCTTTTCGGCCAGCGGGTCCTGCAGCTCCTTCTGGATCACGCGTTTCAGCGGCCGCGCGCCATAGGCCGGGTCATAGCCCTTGTCGGCAAGCCAGGCGCGGGCCTTGTCGTCGAGTTCGAGGGCGATCTTGCGCTCGGCCAGAAGCGCCCTCAGCCGGTCGAGCTGGATATCGACGATCGCCGCCATCTCGCCGCGTCCGAGCCGGTGGAACAGGATGATCTCGTCGAGCCGGTTCAGGAACTCGGGCCGGAACTGCGCCCTGACCGTGGCCATCACCGGCTCGCGCACCGCCTCGACGTCCTGGTCCTCGCCTAGGCCGACGAGGAATTCGGAGCCGGCATTCGACGTCATGATGATCAGCGTGTTGCGGAAATCGACGGTGCGGCCATGGCCATCCGTCAGACGACCGTCGTCGAGCACCTGCAACAGCACGTTGAAGACGTCGGGGTGGGCCTTTTCGATCTCGTCGAACAGCACCACCTGGTAGGGCCGGCGGCGCACCGTCTCGGTCAACGCCCCGCCCTCCTCGTAGCCGACATAGCCGGGGGGCGCGCCAATCAGCCGGGCGACGGAGTGCTTTTCCATATATTCGGACATGTCGATGCGCGCCATCGCCGCCTCGTCGTCGAACAGGAACGCGGCCAACGCTTTCGTCAACTCCGTCTTGCCGACGCCGGTGGGGCCTAAGAACATGAACGAGCCGATCGGCCGGTTCGGGTCCTGCAGGCCGGCGCGGGCGCGCCTGACCGCCGTCGCGACGGCATGCACCGCCTCCCCCTGGCCGACGACGCGTTTGGCCAGCGCCTCTTCCATGCGCAAGAGCTTTTCGCGTTCGCCTTCGAGCATCTTGTCGACCGGGATGCCGGTCCAGCGCGAGACGACATGCGCCACATGGTCGGCGGTCACCGCCTCCTCCATGAAGGTCGTTTGGGCCTCGCCAACGGCTTCCATCTCCTTGAGCTTGCGTTCCAGCTCCGGGATGACGCCGTAGGCCAGCTCTCCGGCCTTGGCGAGATCGCCTGAGCGTTGCGCCTTCTCCAGGTCGAAGCGGGCCTGGTCGAGCTGCTCCTTGAGCTTCTGGGCGCTGCCCAGCTTTTCCTTTTCCGCCTGCCAGCGCTGGGTCAGCACGGCGGACTCCTGTTCGAGCCCGCCAAGCTCCTTTTCCAGCCGCTGGAGCCGGTCCTTGGACGCTTGGTCCTTCTCCTTCTTCAATGCCTCGCGCTCGATCTTGAGCTGAATGACGCGCCGGTCGAGCTCGTCGAGCTCCTCGGGCTTGGAATCGACCTGCATTCTGAGCCGCGAGGCGGCCTCGTCCATGAGGTCGATGGCCTTGTCCGGGAGGAAGCGGTCGGTGATATAGCGATGCGACAGGGCGGCGGCGGCGACCAGCGCATTGTCCGTGATGCGCACCCCGTGATGCAGCTCGTACTTCTCCTTCAACCCGCGCAGGATCGAGACCGTGTCCTCGACGTTCGGCTCGGAGATGAATACCGGCTGGAAGCGGCGCGCGAGCGCTGCGTCCTTCTCGACGTTCTTGCGGAACTCGTCGAGCGTGGTCGCGCCGACGCAATGCAACTCGCCGCGCGCGAGCGCCGGCTTCAGCAGGTTGGAGGCGTCCATGGCGCCTTCCGCCTTGCCGGCGCCGACCAGGGTATGCATCTCGTCGATGAACAGGATGACGCCGCCTTCGGCCGCCTGAATCTCGGAGAGTACCGCCTTCAAGCGCTCCTCGAACTCGCCGCGATATTTGGCGCCTGCGATCAGCGCCCCCATGTCGAGGGCGAGCAGCTTCTTGTTCTTCAGGCTCTCCGGCACGTCGCCATTGACGATCCTCAGCGCCAGCCCCTCGGCGATCGCCGTCTTGCCGACGCCGGGCTCGCCGATCAGCACCGGGTTGTTCTTGGTCCGCCGCGACAGAACCTGGATGGTGCGGCGGATTTCCTCGTCGCGGCCGATGACCGGATCGAGCTTGCCCTCGCGCGCGGCGTCCGTCAGGTCGCGGGCATATTTCTTCAAAGCGTCATAAGTGCTTTCCGCGCTCGCCGAATCGGCCGTGCGGCCCTTGCGGATGGCGTTGATGGCGCCGTTGAGCCGGTCCGGCGTGACGCCGCACCGGGAGAGGATCCTGGCCGCCTCGCTCTCCTTCTCGATCGCCAGCGCCAGCAACAGCCGCTCTACCGTCACGAAGCTGTCGCCGGCCTTGCCGGCTGCCTTCTGCGCGGTGTCGAAGACGCGCGCCAGAGACGGCGCCAGATAGAGCTGGCCGGCGCCGGCGCCCTCGACCTTGGGCAGCTTGGCGAGCGCCTGTTCGACCTCGCCGAGCGCATCGCCGGGCTTGCCGCCGGCGCGCGCAATCAGCCCCGCCGCCAACCCGTCCGGGTCGTCGAGGAGAACTTTCAGCAGGTGCTCGGGGGCGAATTGCTGGTGGTGTTCGCGCAGCGCCAGACTCTGCGCCGATTGAACAAAACCGCGCGCACGCTCGGTGTATTTTTCAAAGTCCATCTAATCCCTCATCGCGGCACGCTCATGCCATGCCGTTCCTGACCCTGGCAGACGCGTCCGATTGATCAACACCTACGATTGGGAGCCCGATTGGCGCTCCCAACGACCTATATAATGCTGCGGCAGCACAGCAAAAGAGGCCGCAGCCGAACGCCGCCCGATGTCGTCTGCCGGCCGCCGCGACATTTGCGTGGGGATGCCGGGGCGGCCGGGCTTGACAGGGATTGGAGCGGGGGCCAGTGTCGCCCGGTTGCCGGCCCGGCCGCACAAGTCCCTACCGGCCCTTGAGAATTGATGCCGACCTACCTGGATTTCGAAAAACCGATCGCCGAGCTCGAGGGCAAGGTTGCCGAACTGCGCGGAATAACCGCCGAGGAGACCTCGGAAGCAATCTCCGGCGAGATCGCGCGGCTCGAAGACAAAGTCGAGCGGGCCATCAAGGACATTTACGCCAAGCTGACGCCCTGGCAGAAAACGCAAGTCGCGCGCCACCCGGCGCGGCCGCATTTCATGGATTACGTCGCAGCCCTGATCTCCGACTTCACGCCACTCGCCGGCGACCGCAAATTCGCCGAGGATCACGCGGTTGTCGCCGGGCTCGGCCTGTTCCGCGGCGAGCCGGTGGTGGTTATGGGCCAGGAAAAGGGCAATGATACGGAAAGCCGCCTGTGGCACAATTTCGGCATGGCGCGGCCGGAAGGCTACCGCAAGGCGGTGCGGCTGATGGAGCTCGCCGACCGCTTCGGCCTGCCGGTGATCTCGCTGGTCGACACGCCCGGCGCCTATCCGGGCGTCGGCGCGGAGGAGCGCGGCCAGGCCGAGGCGATCGCGCGGTCCACCGATTGCTGCCTCTCGCTCGGCGTGCCCAATGTCGCCGTCATCGTCGGCGAGGGCGGCTCCGGCGGCGCCGTGGCCATTGCCACGGCCAGCGCCGTATTGATGCTCGAGCACGCCATCTACACGGTCGCCTCGCCGGAGGCGTCGGCCTCGATCCTGTGGCGCGATTCGAGTCGGGCCGTCGACGCCGCCACCCATATGCGGATTACCGCCCAGGACCTGCTGCGACTCGGCATCATCGACGAGATTGTCCCGGAGCCGGTCGGCGGTGCCCATCGCAACCCAAAGCAGGCGATCCAGTCGACCGGGGATGCGATCGCGCAGACGCTTGCCGGACTGCGCGAGCTGTCGCGCGAGGAGGTCCGCAAGGGGCGGCGCAAGAAATATCTCGACATTGGTCGCGAGGCCTAGGACCGATTGCCGCGGAATGGTCGCAATCTCGCGCTTTGCTTAGCGCCGCCGACGCTGATAAATTGTTGGCGGGACATAAGAAGTCGTTAACGATAGAAGCGCAGCCTAAACGGGGGTTCCCAGAGTTCCAGCGTGCCGAAGTGATGAGCAGATTTCTACGCACGATTGCCGCACTGATCGTCCCGGCGATCATCGCCGGTTGCAGCAACGATTCCGCCAAGCACCTTCAGCCTCTCTCCTACCAGATGCAGGCCCGGCTGGCGCTCAAGGGGCTCGATGCCGATTCGCCGATCCTGCTGCGCCTGTTCAAGGAAGAGTCCGAGCTCGAAATCTGGAAGCGGGACGAGGAGGGAGAATACACCCACGTCAAGACCTATCCGATCTGCAAATGGTCGGGCGCGCTGGGCCCGAAGCAAAAGGAGGGCGACCGCCAGGCGCCGGAGGGGTTCTACACGATCCGCCCGGCGCAGATGAACCCCCTGAGCAGCTACTATCTGTCCTTCAATATCGGTTTTCCCAACGCCTATGACCGCGCCTATGGCCGCACCGGCGCCAATCTGATGGTGCATGGCGCCTGTTCGTCGGCCGGCTGCTATTCGATGACCGACGAGTCTATCGCCGAGATCTATGCGCTCGCCCGCGAGGCGTTCGACGGCGGCCAGCAGGAGCTTCAACTGCAGGCCTTCCCGTTCCGCATGACAGACGAGAATATGGAGCGCCACAAGGACAGCCCCTGGTACGACTTCTGGCTCAATATCAAGCAGGGCTACGATGCCTTCGAATCGGTGTGGCAGCCGCCCAAGGTCGATGTGTGCGGCAAGCGCTATGTCTTCAACGCCAGCTTCACGGTTCCCGAGAACCGCGTCGACCCGGCCGAGCCATGCCCGGCCTATGTGGCGCTGGCGGCTCCGCCACAGTCGTCCGCGCCAGCCGTGTCGCGCATCGTGCCGGAGCGGACCGATCCCGCCGCGAGCGCCGACCCCTTGGCGGCAGCCCCAACGGCCGATGCAGAGGCGTCCGTCACGACCGGAACCATCGGCACCTCTCGGCCAGCCGCGCCGTCCGACGTGGCGGCGCCGGTCTCGGTACGGATCCGTCCCACCCTGTTGGAACGCGCCCTTGGCCCGCTCTATTAGCCGCATATTCTAAAGCGGCCAGACCCACAGGATCATCGGCACGCCGACGGCGATGACGATGATCTCGAGCGGCAGGCCCATGCGCCAATAATCGCCGAACTGGTAGCCGCCGGGCCCCAGGATCAGGGTGTTGTTCTTATGTCCGATGGGGGTCAGAAAGGCGCAGGAGGAGGCGACCGCGACGGCCATCAGGAACGGATCGGGGTTGACGTCAAGCGCGCGCGATATGTCGACCGCGATGGGCGCCGTGACGACGGCGGTCGCGGTGTTGTTGAGGACGTCGGAAAGCGTCATGGTCACGATCATCAGCACGCCCAGCACGACGACCGGCGAATAGCCTTGCGTCGACAGGACGATCCCCTGCGCGATCAGCGCGGTGCCGCCGCTCGTCTCCAGCGCGGCGCCGATGGGAATGAGCGAAGCGAGCAGCACGATCACCGGCCATTCGATCGATTCGTAGAGCTCGCGCAACGGCACGACGTTGAACAGCACATAGAGGACCACCGCCGCCGCAAGCGCCACCGGCAGGTCGAGGAGGCCGAAGGTTGCAAGCAGGATCGCCGCGGCGAAGATGCCGGCAGCCAGCCACGCCTTGTCGCGCTGGATGAGCTGCAAACCGCGGCCTGCGAGAGGCAGACCGCCGAGCCAGCCCGCGATTTCCTGCAGGCGCTCGTTCGGCCCGAGAAGCAAGAGCACGTCGCCGGCCTGGATTTCCAGCTTCCGCACCCGCTCGCGGAACCGCTTGCCCCGGCGCGAGACGCCGAGCAGCGTGATGCCGTGACGGGCGAGTAGGCTCAGCGACAGGGCCGAGCGGCCCTCCACGCGCGCGTCCCGGGGCACCACCATCTCCATCAGCGCCATGTCGCCGCCGGCCGGCTCCTTGGATTTTTTCTGGCCGCCAATTTCGAGCTTGAGCTTGCCGACCAGCTCGTTGATTCCCTCCGGCGCCGCCTCAATGACGAGGATGTCACCGGCGCGGATTTCCGTGCGCCGCGCCTGGCCGGGAAGCCGCTTGCCCTTGCGCACCAGGCCGAGGATGACGCAATCGGCCTCGTCGGCGATTTCGTCGAGCTCGGCGACCACCTTGCCGACGGCCGAGGAGCCCTTGGAGACGGTCAGCTCGGCGATATAGCCCTCGAGCTCGAACAGTTCCTTGGTGGTGTCGTGCTCGCCGCGCGCGGACGGGATCAGCCGCCAGCCGACGAGCGCGACGAAGACGACCCCGACCGCTGCGCAGGCGAGCCCGACCGGCGCGAAGTCGAACATGGCATAGCTTCGCCCGAGCGCCTGCTCGCGGTAGGCGGCGATGACGATGTTGGGCGGCGTGCCGATCAGCGTGATCATGCCGCCGAGGATGGTGGCGAAGGAAAGCGGCATCAGGCTCAGCGCCGGGCTGCGCTTGGCCTTGACGGCGGCCTGGATGTCGGCGGGCATGAGGAGGGCCAGGGCGGCGACATTGTTCATCACCGCCGACAGGGCGGCGCCGATGCCCGCCATGATCGCGATGTGGCCGGCAAGGCTCCGCGTCCCGTCGGCGAACAGGCGCATCAACAGGTCGATGACGCCAGACGCATAGAGCCCGCGGCTGGTGACCAGAACAAGCGCGATGATGATCACCGCCGGATGGCCGAAACCGGAGAAGGCCTGCTCCTTCGGCACGACGCCGGCGATCAGGGCGACGATGAGGGCGATGAAGGCGACAAGGTCATAACGCCAGCGCCCCCAGATGAGGAAGCCGAAAGCCAGGGCGAAAATGCAAAACAGGATGATTTGGTCTTGGGTCATGGGTTAGGATCGGTTACTTCGCCGTCCGCCGTCGCGGGGCATTCATGGCAATTTTCGCCACCGAAGGCCAGTACATGGTGCGGGTCCCGGCAAATCCGATGGCGGCGGACACGGGCGGTTAAGGCCAGAAAGTACCGGGGGGCAAAGTGGACACAGACGGCGTCCTTGCCGCCAATGCGGCCTTCTATCAGGCACTTGCCGACGCCGATCTGTCGACCATGGAACAGCTCGTGGCGCGCCGGCACGCCGTTGCCGTCATCCATCCGGGATGGCCAGCGGTCAGCGGCCGTGAATCGGTGCTGGAGACATGGCGGATGATCTTTTCGGAGGGCCCGCAGGCCGTGCGCCCGGTCAACCCGGAAGTGCTGGCTTTCGGCGACCTCGCGCTGGTCATCGTTTACGAGAAGGCGGGCGACCATTATCTCGCCGCCAGCAACCTGTTCGTGCGCGAGGACGGCGACTGGCGGCTCGTGCATCATCAGGCCGGACCCATCTCGGCTCCGGCGCCGGACATGCCGCTGATGTGAGAGAACCAGCCGATCCAGAGCCTTTTCTCCCCGGGTTCTGTTACCTCCGAGTCACCGGTTCGCCCTTTCTCGTCTGGTTTTCTTGAGTCCCGGTCGCGCGTGCCGCGCTCCTCGCCTCTTGTTGTCATCCCGGCCGCGGCGAAGCGAAGAGCCGGGATCCAGTAACGCCGGTGTCGATGATTGAACTCCGAGGCTACCGGGTCACCCGGTCAAGCCGGGTGACGACGAATGAGGGCTGTCCGCGGCCCGCGCGTGGGAGAAGATGCGTCCGAGTCTAAGGGCGCTCAGAAGAGCGGGGATAAGTTTTGAGTGGGATTCGCGGAAAACCGAGAAAAAACGAGTTCGATTTCGATCATCATGGTTAACGGGAGGTGAAGACGGGACGCGCCTTCACCCCCACCCGGCTTCGCGTAGGGCGCAGCGGGTCGGCGCGGCGGCCCCCGTCAAGGGGAGGGAGAAGAGAGGGGAAAGGCTCTAAGCAAAGCTGCCGTGGCAGTGCTTGAATTTCTTGCCGGAGCCGCAGGGGCAGGGCTGGTTGCGGCCGACCTTGCCCCAGCTCGACGGGTCGTCGGGCCGCGGCGCCTGCGCCTGGCGGCTGCTGGCTGGGCGCTGCAGGGTCGCGGTGCCGCCATTGCCTTCGGCGAGCGCCAGCTCGTCCTCGCCGGTCACGGGATCGACATGGCGAGCCTGCATCGGCGGCAGCTCCTCCTCCTCCGGCACAGGCGGCGCATCGCGCTGGATCCGGATGTGCATGAGCTGCCCGGTCACCGCCTCGCGCATGCGCAAGAGCAGGGCCTCGAACAGGGTGAAGGCCTCGGTCTTGTATTCGTTGAGCGGGTCGCGCTGGGCATAGCCGCGCAGACCGATCACCTGGCGCAGATGCTCGAGCATCACCAGATGCTCGCGCCACAGATGATCGAGCGACTGCAGGAGCACCGCCTTCTCGATATAGCGGGCGTTCTGTGGCCCGAACTCCGACACCTTGCGGGCATAGGCCTCGTCGGCGGCCTTGACGATACGCTGGCGGATCTCCTCCTCGGCGATGCCCTCTTCCTTGGCCCAGTCGGCGACCGGCAGCTCGAGGTTGAGGATATTGCGCGCCGCCTCGGCGAGGCCTTGCACGTCCCACTGCTCGGCATAGGCCTTTTCCGGGATGTGCTGGCCGACCAGCTCGTCGATGGTCTCGTGGCGCATGTCGCGCACCGTCTCGTTGACATGCTCGTCGCCCATCAGCTCGATGCGCTGCTCGAAGATGACTTTGCGCTGGTCGTTCATCACATTGTCGTACTTGAGCAGGTTCTTGCGGATGTCGAAGTTGCGCGCCTCGACCTTCTGCTGCGCCTTTTCCAGCGCCTTGTTGATCCACGGATGGACGATGGCCTCGCCCTCCTGCAGGCCGAGCTTCTGCAGCATCGAATCCATGCGCTCGGAGCCGAAGATGCGCATCAGGTCGTCCTGCAGCGACAGGAAGAAGCGCGAGCGGCCGGGATCGCCCTGACGGCCGGAGCGGCCCCTGAGCTGGTTGTCGATGCGCCGGCTTTCGTGGCGCTCGGTGCCGATGATGCACAGGCCGCCGGCGTCGAGCGCCTTCTTCTTCAGCGCTTCGACCTCGGCGCGGATCCTGGCCTCCGCCTTGTCGCGCTCCTTGCCCGGCTCGATGTCGCCGAGCTCCTGCTGGATGCGCATATCGGGATTGCCGCCGAGCTGGATGTCGGTGCCGCGGCCGGCCATGTTGGTGGCGATGGTGATGGCGCCGGGCACACCGGCCTGGGCGATGATGAAGGCCTCCTGCTCGTGGTAGCGGGCGTTGAGGACCTGGAAGACCTTTTCCTCCTTGCCGGTCTTGCCGCCGTCGAACAGGACCGAGAAGTCGCGCTGGCGATAGCCGCGTTTCTTGAGCATCTCGGCCAGAAGCTCCGACTTCTCGATCGACGTGGTGCCGACCAGCGCCGGCTGGCCGCGGGTTCGGCAGTCCTCGATCATCTCGATGATCGCCTTGAACTTCTCTTCCGCGGTGCGATAGACCTCGTCGTCCTCGTCGACCCGGATCATCGGTTCGTTGGTCGGCACCTCGATCACGTCGAGGCCATAGATATCCATGAACTCGTCGGCCTCGGTTACGGCGGTGCCGGTCATGCCGGCGAGCTTGTCGTAGAGGCGGAAATAGTTCTGGAAGGTGATCGAGGCGAAGGTCTGGTTTTCCGGCTGGATGGCGACATGCTCCTTGGCCTCGAGCGCCTGGTGCAGCCCCTCCGAATAACGCCTTCCCGGCATCATGCGGCCGGTGAACTCGTCGATGATGACGATCTCTTCGTCCTTGACGATATAGTCGCGGTCGCGCTGGAACAGCTTGTGCGCCTTGAGCGCCTGGTTGACGTGGTGGACGACGGAGACGTTCTCCACGTCGTAAAGCGATTCACCGCGCAACTGCCCGGCGTTCCGCAACAGGGTCTCGATATGCTCGTTGCCGTCCTCGGTGAGGGTCGCGGAGCGGGTCTTTTCCTCGACTTCGTAATGCGCGGGCTCGAGCTTCGGGATGAAGCCGTCGATGCTGTTGTAAAGCTCGGAACGGTCCTCGAGCGGCCCGGAGATGATCAGCGGCGTGCGCGCCTCGTCGATGAGGATCGAGTCGACCTCGTCGACGATGGCAAAGCCGTGGCCGCGCTGGACCATCTGCTGAAGCTCGTGCTTCATGTTGTCGCGCAGATAGTCGAAGCCGAACTCGTTGTTGGTGCCGTAGGTCACGTCGCAGGCATAGGCCGCTCGGCGCTCGTCATCCTCTTTCCCGTGCACGATGACGCCGACGGAAAGGCCGAGAAAATTGTAGATCCGCCCCATCCACTCGGCGTCGCGCCGGGCCAGATAGTCGTTGACCGTGACCACGTGCACGCCGTTGCCGGCGAGCGAGTTGAGATAGACCGGCAGCGTCGCCACCAGGGTCTTGCCCTCGCCGGTCTTCATCTCCGCGATCTTGCCTTCGTGCAGCACCATGCCGCCGACGAGCTGGACATCGAAAGGGCGCTGGCCGAGGGTGCGCTTGGCCGCCTCGCGCACGGTGGCGAAGGCCGGAACCAGAAGCTCGTCGAGGGCCTTGCCGTCGGCGACCTCATTGCGGAAGGCGTCGGTGCGGGCGCGCAGCTCCTCATCGCTCAGCGTCTCAAGCTCGCCTTCCAGCGCGTTGATCGCTTCGACCTGGGGATTGTAGGATCTGACCTTGCGCTCGTTGGCGCTTCCGAACAGCTTGGTGGCAATTGCGCCGAGGCCGGCCATGGGCGGTATCCTTGCCGTCGTTAGCGGCTGGCACGCCGGCGCGGGCCGCCGGCGGCGTTGCCGTCTTGATGTCTCGGTACCGGACGCCGAATGGCAAGCCGATGTCGCCGCCTTTGCGCCGCTTCAGCGCTGCCGGCGAAAAAGCAACGCCTCGCGGCGCCGTTTGCGCATGGCACCGTCGTGCGGCCTGAGATATGGTCGACGGCAAATCTTGTCAATCGGTGCATGTTCTAAGAAGCGTCGCATGCGCCATGGTTTTCGGCCATACTAAAATGCTATATGGCAAGGAAATAAGGCCGACCCGTCGACTCGCCCCGTCGATCCGCGATGGGGGCTGCCGCCTCGTCGCCTACACGAACAGGGAAGAGCATTCATGACTGCAACACCTGATTTCCGTCCGTGCCGGCGGGCGCGCGGTCGTCTTGGCGTCGGCGCAGCAGTGCTTGCGGCGGCGTTGTGCGCGATACCGGCCAACCTCGCCGCGCCGGCCTCAGCCGAGGAATCCTCCCCCGTCGTCGCCACCGTCAACGGCAGCCCGATCACCGAGGCCGACATGACGGCAACCGCCACCGACCTCGAGGCCGCGCTGCAGCAATATCCCCCCAACACCCACGACGCGGTCGTCCTCGATTACCTCGTCAACCAGAAGCTCATGGCGGCGGCGGCGACCAAGGAGAGGATGCAGGACACGCCGGCCTTCGCGCAACGCATGGCGCTGGTGCGCGAGCGCGAATTGCGCGACGCCTATTTCGAAAAGGCGGTGCGCAACTCGATCGGCGAGGAGGACATCAAGCAGGCCTACGCCAAGGTCGAGGCCCAGGCCGCGACCCGGTTCGAGGTGCATGCCAGTCACATCCTGGTCGAGACCAAGGAAGCGGCCGAGGCGATCATCAAGGAGCTTCAGGGCGGCGCCGACTTCGCCGATCTCGCCAAGCAGAAGTCGATCGGCCCGAGCGGAAAGAACGGCGGCGACCTCGGCTTTTTCGGCGAAGGCGACATGGCGCCGGCCTTCTTCCAGACGGCCTTGGCGCTCGAGCCCGGCCAGACATCGGAGCCGGTGCAGACGGATTTCGGCTGGCACGTCATCAAGATGGCGGAAAAGCGCACGGCCTCGGCACCGCCGCTGGAGACGGTTCGCGAACAGATCGTCGAATTCCTGGTGCGCCAGAAATTCATCACCGTCATCGAGGAACTGAAGGCCGGGGCCGAGATCGAGATCACCAAGAAGCCGGAGCCGGAGGGGACCCAGGCGCAATAGGCTTGGCGCCCTTCGCCGCGTCCTTCGAGCGCCTGACCCATGACCGATAAAGTCTCTCCGCTGGCGCCGCTGGGATTTCCCGAGCTGCCGGATATCGACGGGGTGCGGCTTGCGACCGCCGAGGCCGGCGTCCGCTATCGCGGCCGCACCGACGTGCTCATGGTGCTGTTGCGGGAGGGCACGGCGGCGGCTGGCGTGCTGACGCGCTCGAAATGCCCGTCTGCGCCCGTCGACTGGTGTCGCAAGCTGCTCGCCAAGGGCCGCGCCCGCGCTCTCGTCGTCAATTCCGGCAACGCCAACGCCTTTACCGGGCGCAAGGGGGCGGTGGCCGCCGCCTTGACCGCCCGCGCCACGGCCAAGGTCGTCGGCTGCCGGCAGGAAGCGGTCTATCTCGCGTCGACCGGCGTCATTGGCGAGCCGCTCGAGGCTGATCGCATCGAGGCCGTGCTGCAAGAAACCGCGGCCGCCGCCAGGCCCGGGGGCTGGCTTGAGGCGGCGCGCGCCATCATGACCACCGACACCTACCCGAAGGGGGCGACGCGCACCGCCCCGCTCGGCGGCGTTCCCGTCGCCATCAACGGCATCGCCAAGGGCGCCGGCATGTTCCCGCCGGACATGGCGACCATGCTGGCCTTCATCTTCACCGACGCGCCGATCGCGGCCGAGGCGCTTGGGGCGGCGCTCAGGGCAGGCCTTGGGGAGAGTTTCAACGCCATTACGGTCGACAGCGACACCTCGACGAGCGACACGCTCATTGCCTTTGCAACCGGCGCGGCGGCCGCGCGCGGCGCGCCGGCGATCACGCGGGCGGGCGACCGGCGCCTCGGCCCGTTTCGGGCCGCGCTCAAGGAGGTGATGTTCGATCTCGCCCAGCAGGTGGTGCGCGACGGCGAGGGCGCGAGCAAGCTCATCGCCATCTGCGTGCGCGGCGCCGTCAGCGTCGCCTCGGCGCGCCGCATCGCCTTCTCGATCGCCAACTCGCCGCTGGTCAAGACCGCGATTTCCGGCGAGGACGCCAATTGGGGACGCATCGTCATGGCCGTTGGCAAGGCCGGCGAGCCGGCAGACCGCGACCGTCTGGCGATCTCATTCGGACCGCACCGGGTCGCCTTTCGCGGCGAGCGCGACCCGGCTTACGACGAGGCAAGCCTTTCCGCCTATATGAAGAACCGGGAGATTGAAATCACCGTCGATCTCGGGCTCGGCCGCGGCGCCGACAAGGTGTGGACCTGCGACCTCACCCACGACTATCTGACCATCAATGGCAGCTACCGCACTTGACCGCGACCTGGCCGGCCCATCACGGTCGCCGTTAATCAATTCTAATCACTTGCATATTAGGGTCCTAGCGCCGGAACTATGGTGAAGCTCCTACTGGTTGCGGCATGTGCGCTCGTCGATCCGGACGGGCGCGTGCTGATCGCCCGGCGCCCCGAGGGAAAGTCAATGGCGGGCCTTTGGGAATTTCCGGGCGGAAAGGTGGAGGATGGCGAGCGGCCGGAGGCGACACTGATTCGCGAGCTCAAGGAGGAGCTCGCCATCGACGTCACCGAAACCTGTCTCGCGCCTTTGACTTTCGCCAGCCATGCCTATGAGGGGTTTCACCTGCTGATGCCGCTTTATGTGTGTCGGCGCTGGGACGGCACGGTAACGGCCCGCGAGGGACAGGAGCTAGCATGGGTGAGACCGAACCAGCTTGCAGGCTATCCGATGCCGCCGGCGGATGTGCC
>JAUYJB010000093.1 GCA_030688605.1 Hyphomicrobiales bacterium | reverse complement strand
AGCGGGGCGCCGATCGGGACATTCAGCGGCCCGGCCATTTCCGTATCGGCGACAGTGGCGTCGATCTGCTGCCATCGCTCGCGGATCGGAATGCTGAGCGTGTCACGGAGTTCGCCCATGATGGTAGTGTGACGAAGGTCGAGCCGATCGATCCGGACGCCGACCTCCACCGGCATGAACGCATCGTGAAGCGCCAACGGCGCTCCGTCCAGCAGCCGAAGCCGACGAATCAGATAGAACGGCCGCCCGGCGGGAATACCATGGCGGCTGAAAAACGCTGGCGGCAGGTTGCAAACGCCTGATTTAAGGATCCGCGCCTCGGTGTCGAGCTTTAGCTCGGTGAACCCCTCGACCGGACCCGTCAGGCGTTCGTCCGGGCGTTCGGCGGGCAGGCAGGCGACAAACGTGCCTCGGCCCCGATGGCGGCGGAGGATTCCATCCTTTTCCAAGCCGGAAAGTGCCTCGCGTACGGTCTCGCGGCTGACGCCGAATTCGTCGGTCAAGGCCTGCTCGGTGGGGAAGCGGTCGCCGGGGCTGTATTCGCTGCCGAGACGCCGGACCAGCAGGTCGCGGATCTGCAAATACTTCGGAAACGGTGTGAAAAACCCGACGCCCACGCCCCTGCCTGCCTTGCCGGTTCCCGCGACCAGGGCCTATTTGCCTGTCTAACCAGACAATAATTATATGGTTACCCATACAATAAAGTTGCCGGCATGGGCGGTCAATTGGATTTCACAGGCCGGGTGGGCGAGGAATCCCTTGACCTTAGGGCCGCCGGAAGGAATTGGCAGGGCGAAACCGAAACGGCCCGCCCCGTCCTTCGGAGCAATCGGTCAAGCGGCCCGGACATCCGGATCGGAAGATAATGGCGAATGCTCACCTCCGGACACGGACTCAGCCGACCGGCGCCAAGCTTAGGATCCGCCTTGCCTCTGCCGGAGTTGCGGGATACCGGTCGTAGCCGCCGGTCACGTCGACGATCTTCTTGACGAGCTCGGCGTTGCTAGCGGCTAGGCGGTCGCGGTCGAACTTCACGTTATCCTCGAGCCCGGTGCGGCAATGCCCGCCGAGCTCAAGGGACCACTGGTTGACATCAAACTGATGCCTGCCGATGCCGGCCGCAGTCCACGTGGCACTTGGCAGCACCTCGGTCAGTTCCGAGACGAGAAACTCGAGAAGCTTGCGCCGCCCCGGCAGTGCGTTCGGGATGCCGAGCACGAACTGGACGTGAACCGGTTCCTTCAGGAGACCTTTTTTCACCAGGTTGGCGGCGTTGTACAGCATGGCCACGTCGAACACCTCGATCTCCGGCTTGATGCCGAACCCGAGCATCGTCGAGGCCAGTCCCTCGACGAAATCGGGCGGGTTCTCGTAGATGCTCTTGGGGAAATTGACCGATCCCGTCGACAACGACGCCATATCCGGCTTTAGGTAAAGCATGGCGCCGCGCTGGTTTTGGTCGCGCCCGCGACCGCCCGTCGAGAACTGGATGATCATGCCGGGACAATGCTTCCTGATGCCTTCCTGAATGGCGGCGAACTTCTCGGGGTCCGACCCCGGCGTTTGGTCCTCGTTGCGCACGTGGACGTGGACCAGGGCGGCGCCCGCCTCGAATGCCTCGTGCGTGGACTCGATCTGCTCGGCCGGCGTAACCGGCACCGCCGGATTGTCGGCCTTGGTCGGTAGAGCGCCGGTGATCGCGACGGTGATGATGCAGGGACTGGTCATGGCAACCCTCTCTCGTCGGGCCCCTTTGAAGGGGATCGTTGCGTGATGTGGAAACTGCGGACGGCCGGCCGCTCGGTGAAGTTCCTTGACCTGCGTCAGCAGCGGCGTCTCCACGATGGGATAATCGGTCCTGATCGGACATTCTCAATGCAAGCGATTCTAACTTAAAAACTGGTATTGTTCGCGGGGGCAGGTAGGTTAATGGAGGCTAATCAAGGTGACATTACTGCCAATGATTGCAGATGAATCTAAAAAGTCACTGCCAGGATAGGTTACTAAGGGAGAAGGTTCGAGCCGAGTTTCTCTCCCTCCGCCAGCCTAGCCGAAGGAGACTGGCAGCAAAATTTCTCTGACCGAAGGTGGTGACCTGACTGGATTTTCCTGGTCCAGGTTGATAGAGATAATTAGTCAGGAGAACTAACTGTCCGCTTGGACCAAAATCGCGGGGAGGCCACGTATATCTTGCGGGTATCTTGCGGGCAGCGACTATTCGATCGCCGACATCGCCTTTTTCCCCCGGCTCAGTTCGCATAGGACCCAGGGCCAAGACCTAGCGGACTTCGCCAACGTGGAACGGTGATTCGACGGGGTCGCGGCGCGGCCGGTGGTCGAGCGCGGGCGCAAGGTGCTTGCCGATCGATCGGCGGTGCCCAAGGAGATCGATAAAAAGACCCGCGCCATCTTGTTCGGCGCGACACAGTACCAGCAACGCTGAAGGCACCTTCGGCGGGCAAGCCAAGCCGGCTTGACGCTCCATAGGCGTCGCGGCAAGATGAATGCAGGATATGAAGCTCTTTCGCGTTCGATCGCGACGTTGCCCTCGGGTGAGTCCAACAGCCGAGGTTAGGGAGGTCCACCATGACAACATGTTCCTTCACCGCGCGTGCTTGGCGTTGGCTTGGCATGCTGCTTGTGTTGCTCGCGGCGTCGCCCGTGCTGGCGCAAACGGCCATCAAGATCGGCCATACCGACAATCAGCGGCCCTTCGACAGCCCGCATGCGGCTATGTCGGTTGTTTTCAAAGGGGTGCTCGAACAGGAGACCCAGGGCAAAATCACGGTCAACATTTTCCCGTCCTCGCAGCTCGGCAAGGAGCGCGAAATGATGGAGGCCCTGAAGCTCGGGTCGATCCACGCGGTCATCATTACCGAGGGGACCACGGTAAACTTCTTCCCGCCCATGGGGGTCCTGGGGATCCCCTTCCTTTTCCCGTCGATCGAGGTGGCGTGGAAGGTCATGGACGGGCCGTACGGCCAAGAACTCAAGGAGGCCATGCGTCAGAAGACCGGGCTGCGCGTCGTCGGCACCGCGGCGCCGGGACCTTTCCGTAACTTCGGCACCAACAAGCAGGTGCGCTCCGCCGACGACCTAAAAGGGGTGCGCATCCGCACCATGGAGCATCCCGGCCATCAGGCGATGGTGCGGGGGATCGGCGCGGCGCCGACGCCCGTGCCCTTCGGCGAGCTCTATTCGGCGCTCAAGACCGGGGTTGTCGATGGGCTCGAGCTTCCCTACCAGGCCATTCTGAACATGAAGCTGAACGAGGTGATCAGCTACGTGATCGTGGATGGGCACCTGTTCAACCAGACGTTCCTGTTCGTCAGCGACAAGTGGTTCTCGTCGTTGCCGGCGGACCAGCAGGCGGCGGTCCTGAGGGCCGGCGACGCGGCGCAAAAGGCCGGTCGCGGCCTCGTCCAAATCTGGGACGCGGTCGGCGCGGAGGAACTGCAAGCGAAGGGCGTGAAGCTCTACTT
>JAUYJB010000092.1 GCA_030688605.1 Hyphomicrobiales bacterium | reverse complement strand
CACGTCCGTCTCAAACGGAATGCCGGCTTCCACGCAAGCCATCAGCCGGTGCTGGCCGTCCAGCAAGACCCCGTCAGAGCCGAAGCGGATGGCGTCGCCGTTGTATTGCCAGCGGCCCTCCAGCATGTCCACGGCGTAGGCGGTCCATTTCAGTTCCGATAACGGCCGGTTCTTGCGATTGGTCTTTTCGAGCCATTCGCGCGCCAGCTCCGGGGTGATCCTGCAGCGCGTGCGCGTTGTGGAGGAATTTCCGGAGCCTACGGCTCCGGCTTTAATCAAGCTTTCGAGCAGAGACGGTCGAGCGTCTGATTTCAGAGAGGATTTCACTGATGATTGCATTGCTGTTCTCCAAGAGGGGGATGAGTTCAGCTGCTTCGGTCTGTGCGACGAGCCAGGAAACAAAATCTCCAACCGGAAGCTGGCAGACCGTGAGGTCCTTGAGCGCTCTTGCGAACGCCCGCATTTCTGGATCAGGAGCCGGTACTGCGGGCGATTGGATTTCGTGCGGGCTTGGCCGGGGTGCCTGCACTCGTGACCGGCGCCCAATGGTGGATGTGTCTTGTTGATATGTGGTGCCCTTGCGAGTGACCGTGCGGGAATCTATCTGTCGGATTCCGACAGATAGAGATAACTTCTTCCGCCAAGCCGATACCGTGTCGTGATTGACGCCAACGTGCCGGGCAATCTCGCGGTCACTTAGTTCCGCAGCCCGCGGGTGCTGCAGCGCCCCCTTCACAGCGCGCTGCTTGTCATCATTGGTGCGGCGCAGCCCGTTTGCCCTGTTCGCGCTGAAGCTATGCCACCGCGCCTCCTCGAGCGTTCCCGACCGCACCTCTGCCGTGATCGTCTCCCGGCCTGCTTGCCAGGCAGCCTTCACCCGGTGGAAACCATCCGCCAGCCAGTAGTTCTCGCCGTCGTAATACACCACCACAGGTGGAAACTTCGCCCCGTCCGCCATGGCGTCGGCGTAATCGTCGACCGCCTCGAAATCAAGCGCGGCTCTGGGCTGCGTGCCGCCGTCCGTGCGAAGCTGCGAGATTGAAAGTTCCGTTGGCATAGGCGCCTCCACGCGCGCGGTCGCTTACTCGTCGTGGACTTCGGAGGCATCGAGATCGACGGTCATTTTCTGGACGAGCGGCTTCAGCATTTCGTGGTACTCGTGAGCTTTGCCGACTTCATCCGGAGTCAGGCGGCGCACGAAAGCGAATGTCGCCCGGCTGTATGCGATCCCTTGGCCGTTCTTTGTGCGCTCGAGACCGACGCGCGTCACCACGGAGTAATAGGGGATGCCCTGTGATGTGAGCTTCAGCAGGTACTGCTTGGCAGCCTTCAGGCTGGTGGGCGGGAGCGAAATCACCTCGGGAAGCAGAAGACTGCCCCGCAACACGAACACCTGCTTTATCTGCTTGCATGCCTGGCCGCGGCCGCCCGGTGCGCTCCCAAACTGGGCGAGCGGGCAGGTTACGCAGGTTCCGCCCGGCTTGCCGACGCCTGTCGTTCCGTCTGCGGAGAAGCAATCGGGAGGCTGATTGCCGCCGCCTTCGCTGAGCGGCTGCGAGTAATACGCTCGAGTGTCGCGGGCCAGCACGATCACGCCCTCAATCACCGATTCCATCGTTTCACCTTCAAGCGAAGGCACCGGCCACTGCAGGCCTCCGCCAGCGGGGATCTTGATCCGCGGCAGATCAAACTCGGTAAGGCCTCCGGCGCCGATGTTGGTGCTGATGGCCGCATGAATGGCGGCCATGTCGGTTTGAAAGGCTTTAATCACGGACTGCGATTCTACTTTCACAAGTTGATGCGACATTAGTGGACTCCTTTTTTGTAATTAGGCTTTCCTGCTGCGCAGGGAGTGAACGAACGAAACTTTGAGCGCCTGGCCGAGCGGCGTCGGCAGCGCGGCGAGCACTGCTTCTTCCGTGAGCATTTGGTTCTGCTGCTCACATCTGAGGCGGACCTCCTCTGTCACTTCGCGCACGAAGGCTTTGAGCGATTGCGTATTGAAGTTTTCGGAGACGTACTGTCCTAGCTCGGATTGTTTTAGGGCCTCCACTACGGCCGCGCGATCCGATGCCGGGCTGGGATAAATGTCCTGCGCGACATAAACCACGCGGCCATCGATCCTCATCGACTGGATACCGTCTTCCAAAAACTGCGGCACCAGCACCTGTTCCAGGTCATCGAGCCGGGCAGCGATCGCTTTGATCTCCGAGTCGAGTTCTCTTTTCCGGTGCTCCAGAGCAACAAATTCTTTCAATTGGTCTATTTTCATGACGCTATCCTTTGATCTCAGCGAGGATGGCTTGAATGACTTCGGCGCGCTTTTCGAGCGCGCGCATGATCTTTTCATCAACCGTGTTTTGGGCGATCAGGTTTCGGCAGAGAATCCACGACACGAGGATCACGAATCTGTTGCAGGCAGAAGGATGGAGGGTTCTTCGCTTCCTCGGTCCCACGATATATGGGCGACCCGAAGAATGCGTGAGACAGATTCAAAAGCAGATGACTGGCAAATGAGCGAAGGAGTGGTACCATCCGGAATGAGCGAATGCGCCTGGCTGTCGGACATGAGACGAAAACAGTTGTAGTGCCCAGGGGCGAGCGTTGAAGGCCCGCAGATCGCGATTTCCGAGTGGGCGACGATCCGGAAGTTGGCAGCTGGGATCAGAAAGACGTGCGGCGGTTGGCGAGATCCTGCACGCTTGATTCGATGGCGAATCGAGGCGCGGGCTTCAAACTTGTGATAGATTCCTAGCGAGCATTCGGTCTTTCCTAGGCAGGTCTTGTGTGTCATGAGCAACTCCACGCGGCCGTCGCTCATCGTCGAGGAGTCCACAGCCCATAGACCGTCTGAGGAAGGCTCTCTCCAGCGAGAGCGCCGGGCTTATCCGAACCGGCCGGTC
>JAUYJB010000091.1 GCA_030688605.1 Hyphomicrobiales bacterium | reverse complement strand
CGATCGTGGACTGGTTCGCGTCCAAAGGGCTCGACCGCTCCTCTCCGTTGGGCCCCGGCATCGCCAGCATCAACGGCTTTTCCGACATTCACGCAATCAAGCTGAAGACAACCTTGAACGGGACCGTCATGCAGGACGCCGACACCAGCCTCATGGTCTACAAGACCTGGGAACTGATCGAGTTCGTGACCGCCCGCGCGACACTCCGGGCCGGCGACGTACTGGCGACCGGAACGCCTGTGGGCGTCGGCGGATTCCGGCAAATCTTTCTCAAGCAGGGCGACAAAGTGCGCATCGAATTGGAGGGCGTCGGCGAGCTCGAGAATGGGGTCATTCGCAACTGAGGAGGCAGGGGTGGCGCGCTTCGACGGCAAGGTCGTGCTGATCACCGGGGGAACGCGGGGGATCGGCCTTGCCTTTGTTCATGCTTTCGCGACAGCCGGCGCCACCGTCGCGTGGACCGGATCGACCGCGAAAAGCGTTGAGGCCGCACGCAGCGATATGCCGGCTGCCGCGGCGAACAGCGGGCTGGCCGCCGAACTCGGTGATCCCGATGCGCCGGTAGCCATGGTGAGTACCGTTGTATCCGACCATGGCCGGCTCGACGTACTGATCAATAATGCCGGCGTGACGGATGCGTCGTCCGATCCCTGGGATTCCACGGTGGAGGAATGGGACCGGATCATGGCAGCCGACCTGCGCGCGCCCTTCTTTGCCGCACGCGCCGCCGCCGATGCCATGCGCACCGTCGGCGGCGGCAGCATCATCATGCTTGGCTCTATCGCAGGCCAGATCGGCGGTGTGGCCACGGGTCCCGCCTATGCCGCCTGCAAGGCCGGAATCGAAGGCTTGACACGCTCCCTCGCACGTCGTTTCGCCGGGCTCGGCATTCGCGTCAACTGCATCTCCCCGTCGGGTGTCGAGACAGACATGGTTGCCGCTTGGCCGGCGGAGGTGCGAGCGCGGGTTCAGGCGATGACGCCGCTGGGCCGGCTGGGCCGCCCCGACGAGGTCACCGAGGCAGCGTTGTATCTCGCCGGCGAGGGATCCAGCTACGTCACTGGCCAGACCATCAACGTGAATGGCGGAGCATATATGGGATGACCGTCGGGACACGAAAAAATCAACAAAGAATGGGGATGTCGAACCCCTGAGATCGCAGCAGTCTAACCAAGGGAGGTTTGAGATGAAGCTACGTATACTTTTGGCCGGATTGGCAATGACGGCGGTTACGATCTACTCCGCCGGCTACACCGAGGCGCAGGAAACCGTAAAGATCGGCGCGCTCTATCCCCTTTCCGGTCAGGTCGCCAAATCCGGCGAGGACACGGTGAACGCGATCAAGCTCGCCGTCGACGTTATCAACAACAAGAATGATGGAATCGATCTGCCATTAGCCAAGAGCGAAGGGCTGCCCAACCTGAACGGGGCCAAAATCGAGCTGATCGTTGCCGATCACCAGGGCTCGCCCGAAATCGGTCAGGCGGAAGCCGAGCGGCTGATCGAGCAACAAAAAGTCGTGGCCCTGGTTGGCGCCTTCCACAGCTCCGTCGCGGCGACCTCATCGCAGGTCGCAGAGCGGATGGGTGTGCCTTACATCTCGGGCGAATCGGAGGCGACCGCGCTGACCGAGCGGGGATTCAAATGGTTTTTCCGGACCACGCCGAATTCCGACACGCAAACGCAGGATTTCTTCACCTTCCTGAAGGAGATAGACGCCAAGAAGGATGCAAAAATCCGCCGTGTCGCCTTGGTGCATGAGAACACCCTCTGGGGAGAAAGTTTCGCCAAGGCGGTCAACAAATACGTCTCCAACTACCCGGATTTCGAGCTCATCACCGACATTACCTATCAACAGGGCACGTCGGATGTAACGAGCGAGGTCCAGCGGCTGATCGCGGCAAAGCCTGATGCCGTGTTGCACGCGTCCTACGACGCCGAGGCGATCCTGTTCGCCAAGACGTACAAACAATACAATTTCGATCCGCAGGGTATCCTGGCCATTGGGGCTGCCTTCGGATCAAACGCGTTCCGAGATGCGCTCGGCGACGGCGCGAACTATTTTCTGGTGCGCGACCACTGGTCGCGGGATCTTTCCGCCACCAAGCCTGTCGTCGCTCAGGTCGCTAAGCTCTACAAGGAGCGCTACGGCAAGGAGATGGACGGGACGCCGGCACGTGCCTTCACAGCCATGATGACGTTGGCCGATGCCATCAACCGCGCCGGCTCGACGGAGCCGGAAAAGATCCGTGATGCCCTGGCCAAAACAAACCTCGGCGAGAACGACACGATCATGCCGTGGGAAGGCATTCGCTTCGATGCCAGCGGCCAGAACGAATTGACCCGCGGCATCTTCATTCAGACCCTGGACGGTGCGCCCAGGATCGTGTGGCCGTTCGGCTTGGAATCGGCCGAACTCGTTTGGCCGCGGCCAGAATGGAAGTGAGACGCTGCCGCGACCGCGCGGGCAGCGTCTGATGAGCGGAGGCCGATATGTCGCAAACCCTGCTGATCCAGCTCCTGGTGAGCGCCCTCGGCATGGGCTTCATCTTCGCGCTTATCGCGATCGGCCTCACGCTCATTTACGGCGTTATGGACGTCGTCAATTTTGCTCATGGCGAATTTCTCATGATCGCCATGTATGCCACCTATATCGTCTTCGCGACATGGGGACTCGACCCGCTCGTGACCTTGCCGGTGGTGGCGGCGGCAATGTTCGTGTTCGGCGTGGCCGTCTATTACCTCCTGATCCGCCACGTGCTGGGCGGCGCGATGCACGCGCAGATCTTCGCGACGTTCGGGCTTATGGTGTTCCTGCAGGCCGCAGCGCAGTTCTTCCTCGGCGCCGACTATCATGCGGTGAGCGGAAGCATTCTCGCCGGCGTCGTGGTGGTCGGCGGGGTGACCGTTCCGCTGCCTCACGTTGCGGCGATCATTGGCGCTTCGGCCACCACCGCATTGCTCTACTGGTTCGTGTTTCGCACCGGGCCCGGCAGGTCGCTCCGCGCAGCCGCGCAGGATCGACAGGCCGCATTGACGGTCGGCATCAATGTCGATCGGATGTTCGCCCTATCCTGGGGCATGGGCGCGGCATGCGTCGGCGTTGCCGGCTCGCTGCTCTCGAATTTCTACTACGTCTTTCCCAGGGTCGGCGCCGTTTTCGTTCTGGTGGCCTATGTAACGGTGGCACTCGGGGGTTTCGGCTCGATCCACGGGGCTCTTCTCGCCGGCATTCTGATCGGCCTGCTTCAGGTCTTTGCCGGCTTTTTCATATCATCGGAGCTGAAGTTCGTTCCGGTTTTCCTCGTCTATTTGCTGGTCGTGTTGCTCTGGCCGCGCGGGCTGGCAGGCAAGGCCTGATGACCGGACAGACCCGCGATACCGCAACCAGGTGGCGTGTCCTCGGCTTTGCATCCATTGCCGCCCTGCTGTCCGCGCTCATCCTTCTGCCGCAATTGCTGGACGCCCGTCCGTTCGAACTGCGATTGGTAACCATCGTTTTTCTTTATGCCGTCCTCGGCCATGGATGGAACATCCTTGGAGGCTTCGCGGGGCAGACTTCGATCGGCCATGGGATGTTCTTCGGGCTCGGCGCCTATACATCGACGCTGCTGCTACTCGAGTTCGGCATCAGCCCCTGGCTCGGAATGGCCGCCGGCGCCGCAGTCGCTGCGATGTTCGGCATATTGATTGGGTTCCCCTGCTTCCGTCTGCGCGGCCATTATTTCGTTATTGCAACATTGGTCGTCGCCGAGATCATCTATCAGGTCGTTGCCTCCTGGGATTTTGTCGGCGGCGCCAGTGGCATCTCGCTGCCGGTGAAGCAGGCGGGCCTCTCCAACTTCCAGTTCCACCGTGACAAGACCGGTTACTATTTCGTTGCCCTGGCGATGCTCGTCGCTGCCACGGGCCTGGTGGCTTGGCTCCGCCGTTCGCGGTTGGGCTACATCCTCCAGGCGATCCGCGACGACGAGGAGGCGGCGCGCAGCCTCGGCTTCTCGCCCCGGCGCTACAAGCTCATTGCCATGGCGATGAGCGCCGCCATTGTCGGCGTTTGCGGAGTCTTCTATGCGCAATACGTGCTGTTCATCGATCCGCCGAGCGTTCTGGCGGTGCCGCTCTCGATCGTCATCGCGTTGATCCCGATCTTCGGAGGTGTCGGAACCGTCTCCGGACCGATCATCGGTGCGGCTGTCCTCATCCCGATTTCGGAATATTCGCGTGTAATGTTTTCCGGCAGCGGCCGAAACGTCGACCTGTTGATCTTTGGGTTTCTGATCATGGCCATTGCCGTTTACCGGCCGAACGGCGTGGTCAGCATCCTCACGGCGCCGGCGGCTCGCGATTTATGGAAACGAGCAAGCCGTCTCTTCAGGTCCAAATCGAAGCCGGATGACGAAAGCAGCACAAAGCCGTTGGAGAGCACCGTATGAAACTCGCCTTCGACTTTGCCGGCGGCGGACAGCTCATCGCCGAGTTCCTGGACCGGCGCGTGCCGGCAACCATGCGGGCGATTGCCGCCGCCCTTCCCATAAAGACCTCGGTCTACCAGGCGCGCTGGTCCGGTCGCGAAATCTTTCTGCCTGTCAGCCTCCGGAAAAAGCCGCCGCGCGAGAACCAGAGCATTCGCGCCGCAAAGGGCGATGTCATCTATTTCTGCGAGTGGAAGGACGCATACGATTACACCGGATTTGAAGCGATCGGTCTCTTCTACGGCAACGAGATCGTGCGCGAATGGCGCGGCGACTGCCCGGTCAACGTCATTGCCCGCATCGATCAAATCCAGTTTGAGCTGATCGAGGAGCTGGGCGAACGGATCTGGCGAGAGGGCGGCGAGGCGATAACCGTCACCGCGGTCGAATAGTTTTGGGGACGCCTGGATGGTCGATTATCTCAGGATCGAGCAAGTAAGCCGGAGGTTCGGCGGGCTGGTCGCGGTCAATGATGTGAGCTTCAGTCAGCCCGCCGGCCAAATCCTCGGCATCATCGGTCCAAACGGTGCCGGGAAGTCGACCCTCTTTAATATGATTGCTGGAATGATCAGACCGACCACGGGCCGGATCTGGTTCGAGGACCGGCGCATCGACGGCATGCCCGCCGAGCGAATCGCCCGCCTGGGCATCGTCAAGACCTTCCAGACATCGCGCCCCTTCGGGTCGATGACCTTTCTGGAGAATGTCGCGACGGCTGCCTTTGCCGGAACCAACGACAAGCGCAAGGCCTGGCGTGTCGCGGAGCAAAAGTTGGGACTGGCGGAGCTTGCCGACCAGTGCGATCTGCCTGCTCGCGGGGCCAGCACCGGGCAGCGCAAACGGCTTGAGATTGCGCGCCTCTTGGCGGTGGAGCCTCGGATGATCCTGCTCGATGAGCCATTTGGCGGCGTCGATATCGCGGCGATCGAAGGATTGATTGCGCTTCTGCGGTCGATCCGCGAGGCTGGCGTGACGATCCTCGTGATCGAGCACAATCTCGGCGCGGTCACGCGGCTGGCCGACCGCCTGATTGCCATGAATCTGGGCTCGATCATCGCTGAGGGCACTCCCGAGTCGGTGACACACGATCCCTTGGTCGTGAGAGCCTATCTCGGCGATGACGGAGCCGATGATGCTGCTTGAAGCCAAGGGCATATCCGTTGCCTATGACGGTGTCCGCGCGCTGTGGGACGTCTCGATATCGGTCGAGCGCGGAGAGATCGTCGCCCTGCTTGGCCCCAACGGCTCGGGCAAGAGCACGCTCATGAACGGCATTTCTCGCCTGGTAGCGCTGGAAAGCGGTACCATCGTGTTCGACGGGCAGGAGATCCAGAAGGTTCCCCCCTACCGTACCGTTGGCCTGGGAATGGCACATGTCCTCGAGCGCCATCGGCTGTTCCCACAAATGACGGTGCTCGAAAACCTGATTCTGGGCGCAGGTCCCGGGGCCGCACGAGCAAGCGTCAAAGAAGGTCTGGAGCAGGCTTTCGCCTTGTTCCCTCGACTAGCCGAGCGGCAACATCAGGTTGCAGGTAGCCTTTCCGGCGGCGAGCAACAGATGTGCGCTATCGCACGCGGATTGATGTCGAAACCCCGCCTGCTGCTGGTAGACGAGCCCTTTATCGGACTGTCGCCGCGATTGCGCTCTGACGTGGAGCGCGCGTTGCGCACAACAAATCAGTCAGGGGTAAGCATTCTGTTGATCGAACAGAACGTCAAGGAAGCGCTACGAATGAGCCGGCGCGCCTATATCCTCAGAACCGGGCGCGTGGTAATCAGCGGACCTTCGGACTCGCTTGCCGAGGACGATGTGCTGCGGCGGATATTCATGGGCGCGGAGCTTGCGCCGACGTGAGAACCCTGTTCATTCATTAATCGAACCGTGGAGTCCAATACCATTTATGAAACCGGCGACATCTCAGCGCAGAACCCGTCCCATGGACGTTGCGGGTAGTGGCGACACACTCCCGCCGCCGACCGGGCTTCGTTCACTGGGCCTGACAATCCGCGAAAGCCGTAAGAAATCCGGCCTGACGCTCCAACAACTGGCCAAAAAGGCACGTCTTTCGATCAGTTATCTCAGTCAGGTCGAACGCAATATTCTGACGCCCTCCGTCAGCACGCTCAAACGAATTGCAGACCTATTGGAGATCCCTGCCGGCAAGCTGATGTTCGGCGGCGAGAACGGAGGCGGGCTGTCCGCGATCGGCGTTGTTCGAAAGAATCGACGTAAGCGGATCAGCTTCCCCGGCTCGAACATCGAATATGAGTTATTGACGCCTGACCTGCGGCGCCGGGCGTCCTTACTCTGGCTGACAGCGCCTCCAGGCGCCGAAAGCGGGCCTGCCTTCGTGCACGAAGGCGAGGATGGCGTCGTGGTGCTGAAAGGCAAACTCGAGATCGAAATTGGCGGCATGCATCACGAACTGACCGCCGGCGACAGCATCTATTTCAATGCGGGCCTGCCACATTGCTGGCGCAATGTCGGCGATGACACCGTCGAGGCAATTTGGCTATCAACGCCGCCGTCATTTTGACAATGCCCCACCGGGTGCACCTTCCCCGCGCGCCGGGCGGTTTGCCGCGCGCCGACCTCGTTGCAGGCAGGATTGAGCCTGTTCTGCTCGATTGGAAAGTTCTCCCGGAGCTTCAAGTGTATGCCATTTACCCGCACCGGCGCTTCCTCGCGCCAAAGGTCAGAGATCGTCAACTTGCGGCCGCCGAGCGGACCTGACTCGGGCCGCGCCAGTACAGCCGGATATGACGCTGAACGGACGTGCTACTTTGTCTCGTGCGGCCCTCGCCATGGACAAGTCACTCGGCGTTGGTGCGCCCCGTCAGAAGGAAGTGCAATGATCCGTCGCTGTACCAACGCCGATGTTGCCGCTATATGCGCCATCATCAATGAGGCTGCCCAGGCTTACCGAGGCGTCATCCCGACGGATTGCTGGCACGAGCCTTACATGACGCGATCCGAATTGATCGCCGAGATCGCCGCCGGGGTCGCATTCTGGGGCTGGGACGAGGCGAACACGTTGGTCGGTGTCATGGGTTTGCAGAAGGTGGGGGACGCGACCCTGATCCGCCACGCATATGTGCGGCCGACTCGTCAGGGTCGAGGTATCGGCAGCGCGCTTCTGACCAAGCTCGCAGGCCAGACCACGGAACCGTTGTTGGTCGGCACTTGGGCAGCGGCCGAGTGGGCTATCCGCTTTTACGCGCGAAACGGTTTTCGCCTCGTCTCGGCGGCGGAGAAGGAGCGGCTCCTCAAGAACTACTGGAGCGTTCCCATACGCCAGCAAGAAAGCTCGGTAGTATTGGCACGCTAGAGCGCATTCTGAAAAGTGGGAACCGGTTTTCGGACAAAAATGCGCGTCAAATAAAGAAGTTAGAGCGCTTTGAGTGACACCGGTTTCACGAAATGCGCTCCAACCTGCATGTCGGACGTCTCCTCTCGCAAGGTGGCGCTCAATAGCAGCCCCGTTCTGGCACATTGCGA